>JAGQTL010000044.1 GCA_020439035.1 Leucobacter sp.
GTCACCTAAACGCGCATCAGACCCTTTTTCCCGAGATCCTCATCGGCGTGGCGATCGACGTGGTCGTGCGCGCCGGCGATTCGTTCGTGGCGGGCCTGCTCGGCGTGGAATCCCGATTCGAGCAGATCGTCTGGTTGGCGGTGATCAACGGCGTGGTCTGGCTGATCGAATCGGGGTCCGAGTACGTCGCGAACGTGCTCTGGCGCGGGCTGGCCCAGGGCATCGAGCACGAGCTGCGGCTCGAGGCCTACGAGCACGTGCAGCGGCTCGATGTCGGCTGGCACGAGTCGCGGCCTCAGGGCACCACGCTCGCGACGCTCAACGACGACGTCAACCAGCTCGAGCGCTTTCTCGACATCGGGGCGCCCGCGATCCTGCAGACCATCGTCAACATCGTGCTGGTCGGGGTGGTGTTCGCCCTGGCCTCGTGGCAGCTCATGCTGCTCGCGTTCCTGCCGATCCCCATCATCATCGTCTTCTCGCTCCTCTTCCAGCGCCGCCTCGAACCCCTCTACGCCGACGTGCGCCAGAAGGTCGCCGACCTGTCGGGGGTGCTGGCCGCGAACCTGGCGGGCATCACCACGATCAAGGCCTTCACCGCAGAGGCCCGCGAGCGACGCCGCGTCGCTGAGGTCTCCACCGCCTACCAGCAGGCCAATGTCACCGCGATCCGCACCTCCGCCGCCTTCGTGCCGCTCGTGCGCATGGCGGTGCTCGCGGGCTTCACCTGCACGTTGCTCCTCGGCGGCTGGGCCGTGCTGCACGGCGACCTCCAGGTCGGCCTCTACTCCGTGCTCGTCTACATGACGCAGCGGTTGCTGTGGCCCCTCACCGAGGTCGCGGAGGTGCTCGACCTCTACCAGCGGGGCCGCGCCTCGACCGCCCGCATTCTCGCGCTGCTCGACGAGCCGGTGACCGTCATGGCGGGCGCGGAGCGCCTGCCGCGCCCGGTGCGCGGGCGGGTCGAGCTGCGGGCGGTGCGCGCGGGGTACGCGGAGGGGCCCGATGTGCTGCACGGCGTCGACCTCGTGGTGCCGGCGGGCGAGACCCATGCCATTGTCGGATCGACCGGAGCCGGCAAGTCGTCGCTGCTGCGCCTCATCCTGCGGTTCGACGATCCGCGGGCGGGCGAGGTGCTGCTCGACGGCGTCGATGTGCGGTCGCTCGACTGGGAGTCGCTGCGCGGCGAGACGGGGTACGTCTCGCAGGACGTCTACCTGTTCGCCGGGTCCGTCGCCGCCAACATCGCGTACGGTCGGCCCGACGCGACGCGGGCCGAGGTGGAGGCGGCGGCCGATGCGGCGGCGGCGCGCGAGTTCATCGAATCGCTGCCGGGCGGCTTCGACACGTGGGTGGGCGAGCGCGGCGTGACGCTCTCCGGCGGTCAGCGGCAGCGGCTCGCGCTGGCGCGGGCGCTGCTCCGCGACCCGGCCGTGCTGGTGCTCGACGAGGCGACGAGCGCAGTGGACAACGAGACGGAGGCCGCGATCCAGCGCTCGCTGCGAGAGGCGACCCGCGACCGCACCGCGATCGTCGTCGCGCACCGGCTGTCGACGGTGCGGCACGCGCACCGCATCTGGGTGCTCGAGGCCGGCCGCATCATCGAGGCGGGCACGCACGACGAGCTGGTCGCGCGCGGGGGATCCTACGCCGCGCTCTGGCGGGTGCAGACGGGGGAGCCGGCCTGACGGCCGGCGTGGCGCGGCACTCAGCGGAGACGAAGCTCGCCGGAGTACGCTGAGAGGAGCGGGCGCGGTGCGCACCGCGAAGCCGGAAAGGCGAGTCGTGAAGACCATCAGCTACAACCTCCGCAAGAACCGTGCACTCGATGAGATCGGAGGCCTTGCGGAGCGTCACGAGGTCGATATCCTCTGCTTGCAGGAGGCCGATGCCGTGCAGCTGCCGACGCGGATCGGCCCGCTCGGGCTCGTGCGCGCGACGGAGAACAACCGGCTCGGGCTTGCGATGTACGTGCGCGACACGCGCTTCCAGGTGCGCTCGGCGCGGGCCTTCCAGCTCAAGAAATCGCTGCACGATCGCGTGCTCGCGCCGGCGAACGAGCGACTGCTCGGCGCGCGCCTGCACGATCGGGAGACCGGGCACGATCTGGTCGCGGCGTCGTTCCACGCGGCGCCGCTCACCGCGCTGAACTCGCTGCGCCGCCATCAGATCACCGCGGCGCTCGCCGAGCTGCGCGGGCTGGGGCCGGGCCTGCCGGCGCTCATGGTCGGCGACTACAACTATCCGGTGTTCCAGGCCAAGCTCGATCGGCAGATGCGTGAGTCCGGGTACGACCTGACGCTCAGCGACCGCCGGACCTACACGCGGTACAAGATGTTCCGCGGCCACTTCGATTTCGCGACCTCCGCGGGGCTCCGCATCGACAGCGTGCGCACGCTCGACCGGGGGTCGAGCGATCATCTCCCGATCCTCGTGCAGGCCGGGTTCGAGGAAGCCGTCGGGGCGCTCGCGGCGTAACCGTCCCGGGTCACTTCGCGCCGCGACGCAGGGAGACGGCTCCGCCCGCGACCAGCACGAGGACCGCCGACCAGATCGCGCCGTACGTGACCCACTCGTCGGCCGCGATCCGCTCGCCGATCAGCAGCGAGGCGACAACGAGCAGGGCGGGTTCGACGTAGCTGAGCAGGCCGAAGAGGCTCATCGTGAGCAGGCGCGACGCGAGGATGTAGAGCAGGACCGCCACCCCCGCGACGAGGCCGAAGAGCGGCGCGACCCACCACAGCGCGGGGTTCTCGGCGAATGCGGATCCGTGCAGGCCCTCGAACGTCAGGGCGATGACGGCGAGGGGCGCGACGGTCGCGAGCTCCCACCACATGCCGCCGAGGTGCGCGATGCCGATGGTGCGACGCAGCACGAAGTACGCGGGATAGCCGAGCGCGACGAGCAGGGTCTCCCACGAGATGCTCCCCACGCGCACGATCTCGTAGACGACTCCCACCGCCGCGATCCCGGCCGCGAGCCACTGCCACCAGGTCATGCGATCCCGGTACAGCAGGCGGCCCACGATGACGAGCAGGAGCGGCATGAGGAAGTAGCCGAGCGCCACCTGCAGGCCGCGGCCGTGGAGGGGCGCCCAGCCGAACAGCCACAGCTGCGCGCTCAAGAGCACGGCCACGGCCATGACGCCGAGGGCGAGGATCGGCCGGCGTGCGATCCTGTGGCCGATATCGACGACCAGCCGCCATCCGCCGACGATCACGAGCGTCGCGGTGACGATGGGGATGGTGAGCACCACGCGCACTGCCCAGATGGTCTCGGCGGACATCGGTGCGAGGAGCGGAGTGACGAAGTAGATGCCGCCGAACAGCACGGAGGAGGCGACGGACACGAGCACGCCGCGGGCAGGGGTGGAGGGAGCGCTCATCAGGGCCATGCTATCGGCCGCACGGGCCTCCCCGGATCGCCGCCGGCGGGCGGCTCGCAGTGGTGACTAGAGGTCGATGGCGCCGATGACTTCGCCGTACGGCGTCTCGCCGATCGGGGTGAAGCCCACGTGGAGGAAGAACTCCTCGGGGCCGTCCTCACCGCGCTCCCACAGCACGGTGAGTCGCCCGACACCGCGCCGCCGCGCCTCATCGATGAGCGCGTTGACCGCGAAGGTGCCGACGCCCTTGCCCTGCGCCTCGGCGTCGACGTTGATGCGCCAAAGGGCCGCCCGGAACTCCTCCTGGGGCGCATCGGGGTCGAAGTTGCCGTGGATGAACCCCACCACCAGATCGTCATCGAGGACGACGCGCTGCCAGGCGCTGTGCGCCGGCACGACGGCCGCGGCGGCGGAGTATGAAACCGGGCTCACGAACTGTTCCTGGCCGGGCTTGAGCCCGAGACGATTCACGTGGACGATCGTCGCGGCTGAGAGTTCTTCGAGTCGCAGGGTCATAGCTCCAGGCTAGCGTGCGGGGCCCGCTCACGCCATCGAAGCCCGGTGGATCCGGGTATCCCCACCGTTTGCACAGGATCGCGGGCGAGTCGTATCGGTCCGCGTCGCACATTCCGCGCCGGTCATTCCGGCCATTCCGGGAGTTCCGGAGAACCCGCGTGCACGCGGCTGGATGCTCGCCCTAGTGGCAGACGTGATCCTGCGGTAGATTCGATATTAGGAGTCGCGAGGTCTCGCATGTGCGGATGGGAGGCCCCGCGACTCCAAATTTCACGCTACACGGCGTCGGCTCGAATCCCGGTTCGTTCGCCAGGGTGTCGGATTCGAGATTCCGGTGTTCCTCGCGGGAAACGCACGGGCGCCGGTCACCCGCACCCGCCCCGGTGCCCGAGTCCCGTGAGAGTCAGGTGGAACACGGTGCGCGTCATCATTGTCGACACCCCCGAAGAAGTCGCGCGCACCGCGGCGCGTCGGGTCGCTCGAGCCATCGATCGCGCACGCCTCGTGCGCGCGGTCGGCGACCGCGGCCGCGCGGCGACCGCGCACGGTCACGCGGATGCCCCCACGGCGGTGCTCGGTGTCGCCACCGGCTCGTCGCCGCTCGGCACCTATCGCGAGCTGGGCCGGCTCGCGCGGGCGGGGGAGGTCGATCTCTCGGGTGTCGCCGCCTTCGCGCTCGACGAGTACGTCAGTCTCGATGCCGCGCACCCCGAGAGCTACCATGCCGTCATCCGGCGCACGGTGACCGAAGAGCTCGGCCTCGATCCCGGGCTCGTCCAGGTGCCCGATGGCACGGCGGCAGACCTCGAGGCCGCCTGCGAGCGGTACGAGCGCGCGATCGCGGAGGCCGGCGGTGTCGATCTCCAGATCCTCGGCATCGGCACGAACGGCCACATCGGTTTCAACGAGCCCGATGACCACTTCTCCAAGGGCACGCACTGCGTCGACCTCACCGAGAGCACCATTCAGGCCAACAGCCGCCTGTTCGACAGCATCGACGATGTTCCCCGTCAGGCCTACACCATGGGTACCCAGACCATCATGTATGCCCGCATGATCCTGGTCGTCGCCAACGGCGAGGCCAAGGCTCAGGCCGTGCATGACATGTGCTACGGTCCGGTTACGCCCGCGTGCCCGGCTTCGATCCTGCAGCTGCACACCAACTGCGTTGTCGTTGCCGACGAGGCCGCCCTTTCGCTCTGCGAGTAGCGCGAATCCTGCACCTCGACATAGCCTTGCCTAAGGCCTCCGCTTTGCGGGGGCCTTTTTGCTATCCCTTTCCGCCCGCTTGACCAAAATCTTGCCGCAAGCTTGACGAATGCCGGATGCCCAACAGTTTGATTCATTCCATACCAGATTCTATGCAAAAATGCCACTAAAAGGTCGTAGACGGTAGCGGGTGCTAGGCGAGTTGAATGACATAGCTGAACCTTGTTCATTTGCGTTACACTGCCGCTTAGATGGGACAAGCTGACAAGCTCATTTACCTGCTTAAAGACCGATTAGTCGGGGGATTAATAACAATCGGCCCTCGCTGTACAAAAACTTGCCGCTTGCGTACCAAAAGACAACCTAGAACACAAGGTCGCTCTATTCATAGCGCGGCTTGTATGGTCTTGCGGTTACAGTGTCCATACGGTCGAGTTGAGGAGCGGGCATGGTAAACGATTTGGGCAGTATGGACGACCTCGAGCTGATGCCGCTGGGCGGTGGCTATATGGTGCGACGCGAACGCTTGATGAATGAGCTTCTCGCCAAGGGCCGAAAGGCCGGCATCGTGGTTCTTTATGCGCCCGACGGGTTTGGGAAGACCTCGGTGCTGCTGCAGTACACCCATGAGGTTAAATGCGACCCGACGCGAGGCCCCGTGCGGATTATCGAGGCCGATCGCGCCACTGGGCGCGAGGTGTTTATGCAGCTCGAGGTGGTTACCGAAGAACTCAAAGACAAACCGCACTCCCTTATCGCGATTGATAATGTGCCAAACCTCGATCAGCACGATACCGAAGACCTCATCGACAGGATTCGCGGCCTGCGCGCTATGGGGGTGGGGGTCTTTATCTCCTGCCGTCCTTCAAATCGTCAACTGATTCATGGGCTGGGCGATTCGGTTAAGATCAATGCGCAGATGCTCAAGGTGCATGCCTATGAGTATTCGGCGTGGGCATCGGCGTTTTCGATCAGCAC
>JAGQTL010000045.1 GCA_020439035.1 Leucobacter sp.
CGGAATGGTGGGTCGCCAACGTCAAGCCCGGCCGCGTCCTCTTCGAGGTGGCCGGTGTCGACGAGCAGCTCGCTCGTGAGGCGCTCACCCGCGCCATCCACAAGCTGCCGCTGAAGGCCCGCATCGTCAAGCGCGAGGAGGGCGACGCATAATGGCAATCGGAAGCAAGGATCTGGCGATCACGGAACTCGATACGTTCGCCGACGAGAAGCTGGTCGAGGAGCTCAAGAAGGCGAAGGCCGAGCTCTTCAACCTGCGGTTCCAGTCGGCCACGGGCCAGCTCGAGAGCCACGGGCGCGTGCGTCAGGTGAAGCGCGACATCGCGCGCATCTACACCGTGCTGCGCGAGCGCGAGCTCGGCATCCGGGCCACGCCCGCCGCCGAGAAGGCCCCGGCCAAGAAGTCGGCCGCCAAGAAGAGCACGAAGACCGAGCCGGCGGATGCCGCCGAGTCGAGCACCGAGACGAAGGAGGCCTGACCATGGCTGAGGTCGAAAACGTCGAGACCGCCCCGCGCGGCTACCGCAAGGCCCGCCGCGGCTACGTCGTCAGCGACAAGATGGACAAGACCATCGTCGTCGAGGTCGAGGACCGCGTGAAGCACCCGCTCTACGGCAAGGTCATGCGCCGTTCGTCGAAGGTCAAGGCCCACGACGAGCAGAACACCGCCGGTATCGGCGATCTCGTTCTGATCCACGAGACCCGTCCGCTCAGCGCCACGAAGCGCTGGCGCCTGGTCGAGATCCTCGAGAAGGCGAAGTAAGCCTCGCGCTTACTGAGTGAAGGAGTAACCAAGTGATTCAGCAGGAATCCCGACTCAAGGTGGCCGACAACAGCGGCGCCAAGGAGTTGCTCACGATTCGCGTGCTCGGTGGATCGAAGCGCCGCTACGCCGGTCTCGGCGACACGATCGTCGCGACCGTCAAGGACGCGATCCCCGGCGGCAACGTGAAGAAGGGCGACGTGGTCAAGGCCGTCGTCGTCCGCACCCGCAAGTCGACCCGTCGCGCCGATGGCTCGTACATCAGCTTCGATGAGAACGCGGCCGTCATCCTCAAGGCCGACGGGGAACCCCGCGGCACCCGTATCTTCGGACCGGTCGGTCGTGAGCTGCGCGACAAGCGGTTCATGAAGATCGTTTCGCTCGCACCGGAGGTGATCTAGCTCAATGGGCGCCAAGATCAAGAAGGGTGACCTCGTCGAGGTCATCTCGGGCCCCTCGCAGGAGCGCGGCGGCTACAAGGGCAAGCAGGGTCGAGTGATCGACGTGCTGACCGAGAGCGACCGCGTGATCGTCGAGGGCGTGAACTACGTGACCAAGCACCTGCGCCAGGGCGAGTCGTCGCGCGGCACGAAGGAGGGCGGCATCGAGACCCACGAGGCTCCGATCCACGTCTCCAACGTCGCGATCGTCGACCCCGAGACCAAGAAGCCGACCCGCGTCGGGTTCCGCGTCGAAGAGGTCGAGCGCGACGGCAAGAAGAAGACCGTGCGCGTGCGCTACGCCAAGGCATCCGGGAAGGATCTCTAATGTCCGAGACTGCAGTGGCTGAGAAGATCCAGCCCCGTCTGAAGCTGAAGTACCGCGCCGAGATCGTGCCGGCGCTCCGCGAGGAGTTCGGGTTCGCGAACATCATGCAGGTGCCCGGCATCGTCAAGGTGGTCGTGAACACCGGCGTCGGCGAGGCCGCGCGCGATAGCAAGGTCATCGAGGGCGCGATCAACGATCTCACCCTGATCACCGGCCAGAAGCCGATGGTCACCAAGGCCCGGAAGTCCATCGCGCAGTTCAAGCTGCGCGAGG
>JAGQTL010000046.1 GCA_020439035.1 Leucobacter sp.
GGAAGCCGTAGCCCGGGTAGATCGCATCGCATCCGGACTCGACCGCGACCCGCACGATCTCGGCCACGTCCAGGTAGGCGCGCACCGGGTGGCCCGGCGTGCCGATGAGGTAGGCCTCGTCGGCCTTCAGCCGGTGCAGCGAGGCGCGATCCTCGTAGGGGAACACCGCGACCGTCCGCGCGCCGAGCTCGTGCGCGGCACGGAACGCGCGGATTGCGATCTCGCCGCGGTTCGCAACCAGGATCTTCTCGAACATCGCCATCGGGCTCCTCGATTCGCTGACGTGCCGGGGCCGGGTTCGGGGCCGTCGGCGGTGCGGGCTGCAGGGCTCATGCGCGGCGTGCTCGGGATCGTGCGCGACCGCGACGGGATTCAGTGTACCCGCTATACATACCGATCGGTATATTCATGAGGATTCCGCTGCTCCGGGGAAAAGCCTATCGCGCGGCCTCCGTGCGCTGGGGCTACGCGGCGTGCGATGCCGCGAGCCACTCCTCGAACGTCGGCCCGGCGATCTCGGCGTCGGCGCCGGGGAGCACGGCGCCGTGCGCGATCGCGCGCCCGAAACGCCCCGGCACCCGGAGCTCGAGCACCCGGCGGCGCGTGCCGCGCGCACGAAGGATCTCGCGGAGCAACTCGGCGATCATCCACTCCTGCGGGCCCGCGAGATCGGGCGCGTCGCCCGCCGGGCCCGCCTCTGCTAGCGCCACGAGCCGGGCGGCGACCGTTGCCGCCGCGAGCGGCTGCGAACGCATCTTCATCGAGATGAGCCACGGGCCGAACGGCACCGCCGTCTCCTCGGCGAACTCGTAGAACTGCGTGGTGCGCAGAATCGTCCACGGCACCGCGCCCTCCGCGACCAGCCGCTCCTGCGACGCCTTGCCCGCGTAGTAGCCGATGGCGGTCCGGGCCGCGCCGACGATCGAGAGCGCGACGTGATGCGGCACCCCGGCCTGTTCCTCGGCCCGCTGCAGCGTGCGCGTCGTGCGCTCGAAGAACGCGACGGCATCCTTCGCCGCCGCGCCCCTCGGGCCGAGCACGTCGATCACCGCGTCGACGCCGTCGAGCGCGGCGACGATCGCGTCCGGCGCGTCGGTCGCACTTCCGGCTCCGGTCGCGGCCCCGCCGCCCGAGAGGTCGTGCCCGTTCGCTCGCGTGAGCAGCACGACCTCGTGGCCCGCGGCCTCCGCGAGCGCAGTGGTGTGGCGGCCGACCGTTCCGGTGCCGCCGGCGATGGCGAATCTCATCGTGCTTCCTTCCCGTTAGGCGGCCGGCGCCTCGTCCTGCCAGCCGAGCGAGACATCGGCCCAGCCCTCGGCGCCGCTCAGCGCCTCGAGCTCGGCGAGCGTGAGGTGCACCGCGGACTTCGCGGTGCCGCCGGCCGGGTAGACGCTCTCAAACCGTCGCAGCGACTCGTCGAGGAACACGCGCGTGCCGGCGGGATTGGCGAAGGGGCATACGCCGCCGACCGGATACCCGGTGAGCCGCTCGACGTCGTCGGCCTGCAGCATGCGCGGCTTCGCGCCGAACCGCCGCTTGAAGCGCCCGCTGTTCACCTTCGCGTCGCCGGCCGCGACGACGAGTACGGCTCCGTCCGAGTTATCGGGATCGTAGAAGGCGAGGGTCTTCGCGATGCGCTCGGGGGCCGTGCCCACCTTCGCCGCGGCCAGTTCGACCGTGGCGCTCGACTCCTCGAACTCCAGGATCTCGCCCGACCACCCCCGGGCCAGCAGATACTCCCGTACCCGTGCGGTTCCCATTCGTGCTCCTTCGTCGGTGTCGTCTGCGTGGGTGCTCCGGCCACGCTATCGGCTTTCTGTTCTCGGCGGCGTCGTCAGAAGAGTCGGCCGACGCTCTCGGGCGCGGGCTCTTCGAACGCGAGCAGTGCGCGCTTGCGATCGAGCCCGCCGGCGAACCCCGTGAGCGAACCGTCGGCGCCGACGACGCGGTGGCAGGGGATGATGATGCTCACGGGGTTGTGCCCGACGGCCTGGCCGACGCGCTGCGCGAGGCCACGGTTGCCGAGTTCGGTGGCGATCCGGCCGTAGGTGACGGTCTCGCCATAGGGGATCCGCCGGAGCCGCTCCCACACGCGCTCCGAGGTGGGATCCCCGGCCGTGCGCACCGGAACGCCGAACTCGCGGCGCTCGCCCGCGAGGTACTCGCGCAGTTCGCGTGCGGCCCGGGCGATGAGCGGATCCGCGTGCTCGTCGACGCGCTCGCCGATCGTTTCTGGGCTGGGCGGGTACCAGTGGCCCTCGAAGTACAGACCGATGAGGGCATCGGCCGCCGGGCTGACCGAGCCTGCGACTGCGGGGGCGGCGTCGCTCGCGACCAGCAGCAGATCGCCGAGCCTCGTCGGCACATACGCGTGTCTGGTCGCCACGCGGCCAGACTACTCCTGCGTACGCTTGGCAGTAACACGGCCGTTACGCTTGTTTTCTGCCACGAGCGGTACAGTGAGCGAGTGAGACGCGTCGCGGTGGTGGTGCTCGAGGGGGCGAAGCCCCTCGACGTCGGCATTCCCGCACAGGTATTCACGACCCGCGCGAGCATGCCCTACGAAGTGCACGTCTGCGGCGTGCGCGCGGGCAGCGTCGCCGGTGCCGATGGCCTCTCGTATCTGGTGGATCAGGGCCTCGAAGCGCTCGACGATGCCGACCTGGTGTTCATTCCCGGCTACCGGCATCCCGATGTGCAACCACCGCCGATCGAACTCATCGCGGCACTGCGCCGTGCGCATGCGCGGGGCGCGCGCCTGGCCGCGATCTCCACCGGAGCGTTCGCGCTTGCCGCGACGGGGCTTCTCGACGGCAAACGCGCGACCACGCACTGGCATTACGCGGCCGCGTTCGCCGAGCAGTTTCCGAAGGTCGATGTGAACGAGGGCGTGCTGTTCGTCGATGAAGGATCGGTGCTCACCTCAGCCGGAGCCGCCTCGGGGATCGATCTGTGCCTGCACATCCTGCGCGGTGATCTCGGGCTGAGCGCGGCGAACCACGCCGCTCGCAGACTCGTCGCTGCTCCGCATCGCAGCGGAGGCCAGGCGCAGTTCGTGCCGCGCAGCGTTCCGCCTGCGCATGGCGAGCGATTCTCAGCCACCAGACTGTGGGCGCTCGAGCGGCTCGGTGAACCGCTGACGGTCGAGCGCCTGGCTGCGCACGCCACGGTGTCGCCGCGCACCTTCGCGCGGGTGTTCCTCGAGGAGACCGGGTACACGCCGATGCGATGGGTCATGCGTGCTCGGCTTGATCTTGCGCGCGAACTGTTGGAGAACACGCCGAAGAGCGTCGACGAGATCGCAGCAGAGGTGGGTCTCGGCAGCGGTGCGAACCTGCGCCTGCATTTCCATCGGGTGCTGGGCACCACACCGAGCGAATACCGTCGTGCCTTCGCCCACCGCGGTGGCTGAGGGCGGCTGGATTCGGTTCGGGTGCAGGGCCGCCGAGTGCGATCGAATTAATTGGCAGGATCCTTACGAACCGCGTCATTATTGCCACTGGATCGCTCTGATCACGACCGGCAGAATCGAGTGCGAAGGAGTGATATTCACATGAGTCATCGCATTGCTATCAACGGCTTCGGGCGTATCGGACGTGGCGTACTGCGCGCCCTGGTCGCGCAGAGCAGCCCGCTCGAGGTTGTGGCCGTCAACGATCTCACCGACGGCGCGGCTCTGGCCCAGCTCTACAACTTCGACTCCGTGTACGGGCGGGCACCCGAGCGTGCGACGGTGGAACGCGATCTGCAGAGCGGGAGCGATGTGCTGGTGATCGGCGCCCGACGCATCAGGCTGCTGGCCGAACGCGAACCGGACAAGCTGCCCTGGAGCGAGTTGGGCGTCGACGTGGTGCTCGAGTCGACCGGCCGCTTCACCTCTGCCGAGGGCGCCGGGCTCCATCTTCAGGCCGGCGCGACGCGCGTGCTGGTGAGCGCCCCTGCGGATGGCGCGCAGGTCACTCTGGTGAAGGGCGTGAACTGGCAGGCCTACGATCCCGACCGGCACACGATCGTCTCGAATGCGTCGTGCACCACGAATGCGCTCGCGCCGCTCGCCAAAGTGCTCAATGATCTCGTCGGTATCGAACAGGGGTTCATGTCGACCGTGCACGCGTACACCGCCGATCAGAACCTAGTCGACGGCCCGCACCGCGATCCTCGGCGCGCACGCGCGGCCGCCCTCAACATCGTGCCCAGCTCGACGGGGGCCGCGAAAGCCATCGGTCTCGTGCTGCCGGAGCTCGACGGCAAGTTGGCCGGCGACGCGATCCGCGTTCCGGTACCGGTCGGCTCGATTGTCGAACTCACGGCCCAGGTGGGACGCGAGGTGGGCATCGACGAGATCCGGGCCGCATACCGCGAGGCCGCGGCGGGCGAACTATTCGGGGTGCTCGAATTCTCCGAGGATCCGCTGGTCTCGTCGGACATCGTGGGAAATACTCACTCATCGATCTTTGACGCCGGCCTCGTGCGCGTGATGGGCGAGCACGTGAAGGTATCGGCCTGGTACGACAACGAGTGGGGATTCTCGAACCGCGCCGCCGAGACGCTCGCGATGCTCGCGGCTTCGTGACCGTGGTCCCACAGGTGTTGCCGAATGCACCTGATCGGGATCAATTCGCCTTGCTCTAGACCTCTGTCGGCTGGCCACGAGATGCTTCGTGAGCCGACTGACCGAGCGTCGAGAATCGCGTGATCAGTTGAGGTTGGAACACCACCTGTTCAGGAGCGTGGTCACCGCCTGCTTCACGCATCAACAACTCGATTGCGGTGGCGCCGATCTCAGTGGCCGGCTGCCGTACCGAAGTCAGGGGTACTGCAGCGGCGCTTGCGAAGTCGATATCGTCGTACCCGACTAGGGCGATGTCATCGGGGATGCGCAGCGAACGATTCAGCGCAAGTGCTTGGATGACTCCCAGAGCGAGCAGATCGTTCGCGGCGAAAATCGCGTCGGGCCGATCGCCCGCTGGCACGGCGAGAATCTGCTCGCCGATGCGGCGTCCCTCACTCACCGTGAGTGCGTTCGTGCTGTGCGCCACGAGTGCGACATCGGCGTGCGCGGCTGTCGCGGTTTGCGCGCCCTTGAAACGCTGCGCCACCTGTTCGATGCTCAACGGCCCACCGATGAAGGCGATGCGCTTGCGCCCGATATCGATCAGATGCTGGACAGCTACGCGACCTCCCTCGACGTCGTCGACCGAGACCGAGGAGAACGAGAGATCCGAGCTGCCTCGGTCGACAAGCACGACCGGCGTGCCGGCTTCGCGCAAGCGTCGTAGTCGGCTGAGATCAGTGCGCACCGGCGAGATGAGGAGCCCCGCGACGCGATGCTCTTCGAAGAGATCGAGCAGTGCGGCTTCGCGTTCGCTCGATTCATCGCTGCCACCGAGGAGTACGGTGAAACCCGCGTCGAGTGTACGTGCCTGTGCGCCGTGGGCGAGGTCGGTGAAGAAGGGGTTGCGGGTATCGAGTACGACGAGACCGATGGTGCGGCTGCGACCAGCGCGCAACTGACGCGCGGCATCGTTGCGCACGAATCCCAGCCTCTCGATGGCGGCCGTCACGCGTTCAATCGTCGAGGGGGAGACCTTCTCGGGTCGGTTGAGCACGTTCGAAACGGTGCCTACGGACACTCCAGCCTCACGAGCGACGTCGCGTACGCTTGAGGCCATGAGCAGGCTCCTTCGGACTCCGAGGCTCCGAGCAGGGTGGCCGACCGCCTCGCTGATACGAACTATACCGCGAGCTTTCAAAACGTTTCAATAACGGTGCCGAAAAAGTCCATCTCCCGACTTGACCGTCATCTCGAGTTGTGTTTACACTCAAGAAGTTCGCAAGAATGAAACGATTCATAATCGGAGAACTTCACTCAAGTGAAGCCACTTCGAAGCAAAGAGAACACTCGAAACCGATAGCCGTGAACACGGCAGAAGGCTCGTGAATTCGATGAAGAGATCACAGGTAGGTGAACCGACGCTCGAGCTGCGCGGAGTCACAAAGGCCTTCGGCCAGGTGGTGGCACTGCGCGATGGCGAACTCGCGCTGTACCCCGGATCCATCCATGCGCTGGTCGGGGAGAACGGTGCCGGGAAGTCGACGGTCGTGAAGATCATCGCGGGGCTCTACCGTCGTGACGCGGGCGATATCAGGCTCGCAGGCAGAAGCGTGGATTTCGCCACGACCGCCGAGGCGAAGAGTGCGGGCATCGCGGTTATCTATCAGGAGCCCACGCTGTTCCCCGATCTCTCGGTCACCGAGAACATCTTCATGGGTCGTCAGCCGCTCGGCCGTTTCGGGCGTATCGATAGGGCCCGCATGCGGGCGGAAGTCGAGACGCTGTTCAAGCAGCTCGGGGTGAACATGGATCCGGATCGCACGGCTGACGGCCTATCGATCGCCGATCAGCAGATGATCGAGATCGCAAAGGCAGTATCGCTCGAGGCGCGAGTGCTCATCATGGACGAGCCGACCGCCGCCCTCTCGGGAATCGAGGTCGAGCGGCTTTTCCAGGTGGCTCGCTCACTACGCGACGAGGGCCGAGCGCTGCTGTTCATCTCGCACCGATTCGACGAGGTCTTCGCCCTGTGCGACACCATTACCGTCATGCGCGACGGCGGCTATGTCTCAACCACGCCCACTGCCGACACCGACCCCGATACCGTCGTCGCCGAGATGGTCGGCCGAGAGATCACTGAACTGTTTCCGAAGCTCGATGCCGAGATCGGCGAACCGCTGCTCGAAGTGCGCGGACTCACCTGCCCCGGTGTATTCAGCGATATCGACTTCACTGTGCGCGCGGGGGAGATCGTCGGTCTTGCGGGCCTCGTGGGCGCCGGCCGAAGCGAGGTGGCCCGTGCCGTGTTCGGTGTCGACAGTTACCGGAGTGGCAGTGTCAAGGTCGCCGGCAAGTCCGTGCCGAAGGGTAAACCGACCGCTGCGATGCGAGCCGGCCTTGCGCTCGTGCCCGAGGATCGCCGCAAGCAGGGTCTTGTGCTCGATGAGAGCGTTGCGCGCAACACCGCGTCCGCGATCCTCGATTCCATCTCGAAGCTCGGTCTCATCACTGCCCGGGCCGAGCAGCGCGCCGCGCGTCCGTGGTCGGAGCAACTCGAAGTGAAGGCCAACGCGATGAGTACGCTTGCCGGCACACTCTCAGGCGGTAACCAGCAGAAGGTTGTGCTCGGCAAATGGCTCGCCACGAACCCGCGTGTGCTCATCATCGACGAGCCCACCCGAGGCATCGACGTCGGCACGAAGTCCGAAGTGCACCGGCTGCTCTCCACCCTTGCTCAGCAGGGGATGGGCGTGCTGATGATCTCGAGCGAGCTGCCCGAGGTGCTCGGTATGGCGGATCGCGTCGTGGTGATGCGTGAAGGGCGGGTGACCGCCACTATCGATCGCGCCCATGCGACCCAGGAGAACGTGATGCACGCAGCCACCCATGGCATCGACGAAGAGACGGAGCAGGCCGCATGACCACGCAGACTCTCCCGCGCAACGGCGTCGTCAGTTCGCTCGGCCGCCTGGCCAGTGCACGTGAGGCCAGCATCCTGCTCGCAGTGCTCATTCTCATCGCGGTCGTCACCGCGAAGAATCCCAACTTCCTCTTTTCTCCCGACGGTTACCGTGACCTCTGGCTCACGCCTTCGATCCTGCTGCTCGTCGCGGTGGGTCAGGCGGTCGTGCTGATCACACGCAATGTCGATCTCTCCGTCGGCTCGGTGCTCGGGCTCAGCGCGTACCTGACCGGTCGACTCTTCATCGATGTGCCTGGAATCCCGATCCCGGTTGTCGTGCTACTCGCGGTGCTGCTCGGCACCCTGCTCGGTCTGATCAACGGCGCGCTCACCGCTTTCGCGAAGGTTCCTTCGCTCGTAATCACCCTTGGCACCATGTATGCCTATCGCGGCATCAATGTGCTCTGGACCGGCTCCGATCGTGTGAACGCATCCGATATGCCGAAAGACTTCCTCAGACTCGGCACCGCGCAGGTGCTCACGATCCCGGTGCTCACCATCATCGCTGCGGTTGTGCTGATCGTTGTTGCCTGGTTCATGCGCAACACGCGTGCAGGCCGTGAATGCTACGCGATCGGATCCGACCCCGCCGCGGCCCAACTCTACGGACTTCCCGTCACTCGCCGCGTGCTCATCGCATTCATGCTCTCGGGGGCGTTGGCCGGGTTCGCGGGCGTGCTCTACGCGGCCCGATACGGCACGATCAACTCGCAGGCAGGGTCGGGCTGGGAGCTCGACGCCGTGGGTGCTGCAGTGATCGGCGGTGTCGCCATATTCGGCGGCTCGGGCACTGTTTGGGGCGCCGCGATCGGTGCCGTACTGCTCATGACCATCAACCGCTCACTGCCCGTGCTCGGGGTACCCGACTTCTGGCAGCGCGCAGTGGTGGGCATGCTCATCATCGGCGCCATCGTGCTCGACCGAGTGCTCGCAGTGAGGCAGCACAGACGACTCATCGAAGAACGGGAGACGAAGCGATGACCGCTACGACGACCACCGTTACGGGCTCAGTACGCCCTATCGCCGAATTCGACCGACCATTCTGGCAACGCTGGTTCGCAACCCGAGAGATGGCCATCATCGGTCTCTTCATCGCCGTTGTGATCGTCGCCTCGCTGATCGTACCGAACTTCGGCAGCAAGATCACGATGACCTATCTGCTGCTCGATATGTTTCCGATTCTCATCATCGCACTGCCGATGACCGCGATCATCGTTACCGGAGAGATCGATCTGTCAGTCGCGAGCGTGGTCGGATTCTCGAGCGTGCTCACCGGAGTGCTCACACAGGCCGGCCTCCCGTTCGCTGCCGCGATGCTGCTCGCGGTTCTGGGCGGTGTGGCCTGCGGCTACATCAACGGCATCCTCGTCACTGCGGTGGGCTTGCCCTCGCTCGCGGTCACCATCGGTACGCTTGCGCTCTACCGCGGCCTCGCCGTGGGACTTCTCGGTACCACTGCAGTCACCGACTTTCCCGAGTTCTGGACATCGCTCGCAAAGGCGAAGATCGGCGAGACCGGTATTCCCGTCGTCGTGATTCTCTTCGTCGTCCTGGCCGTGCTCTTCGCGACCATGCTGCACTTCACCCCCTTCGGGCGCGGAGTGTTCGCCACCGGGCTTTCGCCCGAGGCGGCGCGCTTCACCGGCGTTAACGTCGCACGCACGAAGCTGATCCTGTTCGTGCTCAGCGGAGCAGTGGCTGCGCTCGCCGGTGTCTATTACACGTTGCGCTACGGCAGTGCCCGCGGCGACAACGCGACCGGCATGGAAATGCAAGTGATCGCCGCGGTACTGCTCGGCGGGGTCTCAATCTTCGGCGGCCGCGGTGCGCTGCACGGAGTGATCGCCGGCGTACTGCTGATCGGTGCTTTGGCGAGCGCGTTACGCCTTGCCAACGTGACCTCGGACGTGATCAACATCATCACCGGTGTGCTGCTGATCGCCGCCGTCGTGTCGTCGAGCATCTTCGCGGCAGTGCAGAACCGCCGTGGGCGAAGACTCAAACTCGCGGGAAGTACAGCGGCGGCGGGATGAGCGCCCGAACTCCATCAGACCTTTGCGACCGAATGACCAACTGAACACCCACAACACCTCGCTCGAAGGGCGGGACCGATGAAAGGAAACACGAGAACGATGCTGTTCAACAGGAACAAGAAGGCCGGCGCGCTCATTGCGCTCGCCGCAAGTGCCGCGCTGATGCTCTCGGGCTGCGCGAGTGGCAGTAGCACCGCGCCCGATAACGGCGACTCCGATAATGGCAGCAGCAACAACGGGGGCTCGAGCTCGAGCATCACGTTCCTGCCCAAGAACCTCGGCAACCCGTACTTCGATACCTCGAGCAAGGGCGGTAAGGCCGCGGTCGCCGAGTTCGGCGGAGTCTTCAACGAGGTCGGACCGGCTGAAGCCACGCCCGATGCTCAGGTGAGTTTCATCAACACGGCGACGCAGCAGGGCGTGAATGGTCTCGTCGTTTCGGCGAACGATCCGAAGGCCATCTGCGACGCGCTGAACGAGGCACGAGATGCTGGCGTGAAAGTCGTGACCTTCGACTCCGACACCAACCCCGAATGCCGCGACCTGTTCGTGAACCAGGCGACTGCCGAGGGTATCGCCAAGGTGCAGGTGGACATCATCTCCGAACAGATCGGCGATGCCGGCCAGATCGCGATCCTCTCGGCTTCGGCCAACGCGACGAATCAGAACGCGTGGATCGATCTGATGAAGGAGGATCTTGCCGCGAACCACCCGAATATCGAACTCGTCGAGGTCGTCTACGGTGACGACGACGACCAGACCTCGTTCGAGAAGACTGCGGCACTACTGCAGACCTACCCGGAACTCAAGGGCATTGTTTCGCCAACCACTGTCGGTGTGGCTGCCGCCGCTCGCTACCTCTCGACTTCCGATGCCAAGGGCAAGGTGGCGCTGACCGGTCTCGGCACCCCGAACCAGATGCGCGAGTACGTCGAAGACGGTACCGTCGCCGAGTTCGCCCTGTGGAATCCGGAGGATCTGGGCTACCTGGCAGCGTACGCGGCAGAGGCTCTCATCTCGGGGGATATCACCGGTGCAACCGGTGACACTTTCGAGGCAGGCAAGCTCGGCTCGTACACGGTTGAGGAGGGGGGCAGCGTTCTGCTCGGTGAGCCGTACCGGTTCAACGCCGAGAACATCGGCGACTTCGACTTCTAAGCCGAAGCGCCTCTGGTTCCGATCCCGGCCGCCTTGCCCCCAAGGGGCGGCCGGGGTTCCGGAACCGAATCTCCCGACGAACCACCTGAAACCTCACCCGCCCTCAGAGGTGAAACACGACTACGACCCCGGAGCGAATGATCATGCGAGTCTGTTTTCAGCTGCAGGTGCGTCCAGGCCGCCTCGACGAATATGTCGCGAGGCATGCGGAGGTCGCCCCTGAGATGCTCGCCGCCATCAGCGATGCCGGCCGCCGCAATTACTCGCTGTTCCTGAGGGAAGACGGCTTGCTCATCGGCTACTACGAAACAGACGATGACGAAGCCGCACAGCGCGCACTCGCAGACGACCCGCGCACCGCCATATGGGAAGCGGAGATGGCCGACTTCTTCGTCGCATCCGTCGGTCGCCCAGACCAGGAGGCGCGCCGCCTCACCGAGGTGTTCCACCTCGAGGACCAACTCCAGGCCCCATAGGCCCCGATCCTTCAGCCCCGCACGCGTACCGCACTGACACACGAAAGCGAAGATCATGAGCACCCAGTTGACCCCCCACGCCCAGGAAGTTCTCGAGCGGCTCGCCATCGAGGTGCCCTCGTGGGCCTACGGCAACTCGGGCACACGCTTCAAAGTCTTCGGCACCCCGGGTACCCCACGGGATCCGTTCGAGAAGATCTCCGATGCTGCGCAGGTGCACAAGGTCACGGGCCTCGCCCCCGAGGTGGCGATCCACATCCCCTGGGACCTGGTTGACGACTACGATGCGCTTGCCGACCACGCCGCCGAACAGGGGGTCGCTATCGGGACCGTTAATTCGAATACGTTCCAGGACGATGACTACAAGTTCGGCGGCCTCACGAACGAGGACCCGACAATCCGGCGCAAAGCGATCGACCACCATCTGACCTGTATCGACGTGATGGACGCGACAGGCTCGCGAGATCTGAAGATCTGGCTTGCCGACGGCTCCAATTATCCGGGTCAGGCAGATCTGCGCGGGCGTCAGGATCGCCTGCACGAATCATTGAGCGAGATCTATGCTCGACTCTCCGGTGATCAACGGCTGGTGCTCGAGTACAAGTTCTTCGAACCCGCCTTCTACCACACCGATGTGCCCGACTGGGGCACCTCCTACGCGCAGGTGAGTGCGCTGGGCGAACGCGCGCTCGTCTGCCTCGATACCGGCCACCATGCACCGGGCACGAATATCGAGTTCATTGTGATGCAGCTATTGCGCCTCGGCAAGCTCGGCTCATTCGACTTCAATTCGCGCTTTTACGCAGACGATGATCTGATCGTGGGCGCGGCCGATCCGTACCAGCTCTTCCGCATCCTCTTCGAGGTGCTGCGCGGCGGAGGCTTCGATATCGACACTCCAGTCGCATTCATGCTCGACCAGTGCCACAACATCGAAGACAAGATCCCCGGCCAGATCCGCTCGGTGCTGAACGTGCAAGAGATGACCGCGCGAGCGCTGCTGGTAGATCGCGACGCGCTGCGCGCGGCGCAGATCGCGGGTGACGTGCTCGGCGCCAATGCGATCTTCATGGACGCCTTTCATACCGATGTGAGGCCGGCGCTCGCCGACTGGCGAGAGTCGCACGGGCTGCCCGCTGACCCGATGGCGGCGTACGAGGCGTCGGGTTATCGGGCGAGGATCATCGCCGACCGCATTGGCGGCACCCAGGCCAGCTGGGGTGCCTGAGCATCTGAGCACCTGAGCACCCGAGCACTCGAGTGGTGCCGCCCCTTGTCCACCGCACGCCAAGATTCAACCGCACTCCACAGAAAGAGACCCACGGATGCGCACCCCAGAAGCCCTCATCGCCCGCTCGAACCGGCTCGGCAGCGACAAGAAGAACACGAACTTCGCCGGCGGCAACACTTCGGCCAAGGGCGTCGAGCGCGATCCGGTCACGGGTGAGGACGTCGAGTTGCTGTGGGTGAAGGGTTCGGGCGGCGACCTGGGAACCCTCACCGAAGCCGGCCTCTCGATGCTGCGACTCGATCGTATGCGCGCGCTCGTGAACGCCTACCCCGGCCTTGATCGAGAAGACGAGATGGTTGCGGCCTTCGACTACTGCCTGCACGGAAAGGGCGGCGCCGCTCCCAGCATCGATACCGCCATGCACGGGCTCGTCGATGCGGCGCACGTTGACCATTTGCATCCCGATTCGGGTATCGCCATCGCAACGGCGGCCGACGGGGAGGCGCTCACGGCGAGGATATTCGGCGACCGTGTCGTCTGGGTGCCATGGCGTCGCCCGGGTTTCCAGCTCGGTCTCGACATCGCCGCGATCAAAGCCGCGCACCCGCAGGCGATTGGCTGCATTCTTGGCGGTCACGGCATCACCGCATGGGGCGAGACGAGCGATGAGTGCGAGGAGAACTCGCTGTGGATTATCGACACGGCGGCCGACTACATCGCCGAGCACGGCGTGAGCCAGCCTTTCGGTGCTGTTGTCACCGGTTTCGAGGCGCTACCGGATGTCGAGCGTCGAGCTCGGGCGGCCGCGCTCGCGCCGACCATCCGAAGCATCGCATCGCACGACAAGCCCATGGTCGGTCACTTCACCGATACTCCGGAGGTGCTCGATTTTCTCTCGCGTGAGAAGCTGAGCCGGCTCGCAGCGCTCGGCACGAGCTGCCCCGACCACTTTCTCCGCACGAAGGTGAAGCCTATGGTGCTCGATCTGCCGGCGACCGCGTCGCTGGAGGATCAGCTTGCGCGACTGAGCGACCTGCATGCCGAATACCGTGCCGACTACCAGGCCTATTACAATGCGCATGCCGACGAGGCGAGCCCCGCGATTCGGGGCGCAGACCCGCTCATCGTGCTCGTGCCGGGCGTGGGCATGTTCAGCTACGGCGCGAACAAGCAGACCGCCCGTGTGGCCGGAGAGTTCTATGTGAATGCCATTAATGTGATGCGCGGAGCCGAAGCGATCTCGACCTACGCGCCCATCAGCGATGCCGAGAAGTTTCGCATCGAGTACTGGGCGCTCGAACAGGCGAAACTCGAGCGCATGCCGAAGCCCAAGTCCCACCAGGGGCGCATCGCGCTCGTCACTGGTGCGGCATCGGGTATCGGCAAGGCGATCGCCACTCGCCTTGCCGCGGAGGGCGCCTGCGTGGTCGTCGCCGACCTCGACCTCGAAAAGGCGCGCGCCGTAGCAGCAGAACTCGGAAGCACGGATATCGCGATCGGGGTCGCGGCGAATGTTGCAGATGCCGACGCGGTGCAGTTCGCAATCGATGAGGCCGTGCTTGCTTTCGGCGGCCTTGATCTCGTGGTCAACAACGCGGGTCTCTCGCTCTCGAAGTCGCTGCTCGAAACCACCGAGGCCGACTGGGACCTGCAGCACGATGTCATGGCGAAAGGCTCCTTCCTGGTCTCCAAGACGGCAGCTCGCGTACTCGTTAATCAGCGGCTGGGCGGCGACATCATCTACATCTCGTCGAAGAACAGCGTCTTCGCCGGCACGAACAACATCGCCTACTCGGCGACGAAGGCCGATCAGGCTCACCAGGTGAGATTGCTTGCTGTTGAACTCGGCGAGCACGGTGTTCGGGTCAACGGCATCAACCCCGACGGCGTGGTCCGCGGCTCGGGGATCTTCGCATCGGGGTGGGGGGCGAACCGTGCAGCCACCTACGGCGTCGCTGAAGAAGATCTCGGGCAGTTCTACGCCAATCGCACGATACTGAAGCGGGAGGTGGTACCCGAGAACGTGGCGGATGCCGTCTACGTCCTGACCGGGCCCGAACTCTCCCGCACCACCGGATTGCACGTCCCCGTCGACTCCGGGGTTGCGGCGGCGTTCCTGCGATGAACACGCCATCGGTCGCGGCCGTCGATCTCGGTGCGACGAGCGGCAGGGTGATTCTCGGCCGTATCGAACGAAGTCGGGATGGCAGCCGCATCGAAACCCGGCATATCGCTCGCTTCGCCAATGACCCGGTGCGGACACGCGACGGCCTGCACTGGAATCTGCTCGGCCTGTATCAGGAAGTGCTGCGCGGACTTGCTGCCTCGGAACGCGAAATGCCGGGCGGTATTGCAAGCGTGGGTATCGACTCGTGGGCAGTCGACTATGGGCTGCTGCGCGATGGGCGGTTGTTGGGGGTGCCGTACCATTACCGCGATGCGCGGAACGAGGTGGGGGTCGCAGCAGTGCACGCGCAGGTGCCGGCCGATGTGCTTTATGCGCGGAACGGGCTGCAGCATCTGCCCTTCAACACACTGTTCCAGCTCGCGACAGAGGGGCCGCTCATCAAGGTCGCCGATCGTATGCTGCTCATTCCCGACCTGCTCGCCTACTGGCTTACTGGTGCCGAAGTCGCAGAACGCACGAACGCTTCCACGACCGGTTTCCTGGGGGCGAGTACGGGGGAGTGGGATCTCGATTTGGCTGATGCGCTCGGAGTGCCGACACGTATACTGCCCGCCCTTGTCGATCCGGGGACACCACTCGGAGCGCTCAGCGCTGCACCCGCCGCGCTGGTCGGTCGAGCCCTCGACGTTGTCGCTGTGGCCTCGCACGACACGGCATCGGCGGTCGCGGCAGTGCCGGCGACTCGGCAGGATTTCGCGTACATCTCGTGCGGCACGTGGGGGCTCGTCGGCCTTGAACTCGACGGCCCAGTGCTCAGCGAGGCATCGCGCATCGCCGGCTTCACGAACGAGGGGGGCATCGGCGACAGCGTACGGTTCCTGCACAATGTGATGGGTATGTGGCTGCTTTCCGAGTCCCTGCGCCACTGGGAGCCGGCAGCGACTGATGCGCAACGATCGAGCCTGCTCAGTGAACTGCTCGCCGACGCTGGCAGGCTGAGCGGCGACGTTCCGGTGTTCGACGTCGACGACCCGGTGTTCCTGCCGCCCGGCGATATGCCCGGGCGCATCGCCGCCTGGTACCGCACGCATGGCGAACGCGAGCCGGACGGCCGGGCCGCGATCGTGCGCAGTATCATCGAGAGCCTGGCGCAGGCCTTCGCCGATGCGGTAGCCACTGCTGCGGAGCTCGCCGACCGCAGCGTGAGCGTGATCCATATTGTCGGCGGTGGCTCGCAGAATGCGCTGCTCTGCCAGGCCACCGCGAACCGCTCGCGTTTGCCGGTCCACGCCGGCCCAACCGAGGCCACGGCACTCGGGAATATGCTCGTACAATCCCGAGCTCTCGGCCTTGTCGGCGCCGAACCCGAAGCCCTCCGCGCGGTGGTCGCGCGGTCATCCGACATCATCGAATACATCCCGAGGTAGGTTTCATCGTGGTTGCACGACAGTTCCCAAGGCCGGCCGAACTCTTCGAACTCATGCAGTTCAAGAAGCCGGAGCTCAACGGCCGCAAGCGGCGGCTCGACCGTGCCCTCACGATCCACGATCTGCGCGATATTGCGAAGCGCCGCACACCCAAGGCGGCGTTCGACTACACCGACGGCTCGGCCGAGGGTGAATTGTCGCTCGCACGTGCACGCCACGCATTCGAAGACGTCGAATTCCATCCGTCGATCCTGCGTGACGTTTCGCAGGTGGACACCTCGGCAACCGTCTTCGGGGGGCCTTCGGCCATGCCGTTCGGTATCGCACCCACGGGGTTCACGAGACTCATGCAGACCGAGGGCGAGACCGCAGGTGCGTCGGCTGCAGCAGCAGCAGGCATCCCATTCACGCTGTCGACGCTCGGCACCACCTCAATCGAAGGCGTGCGTGCCGCGAATCCGAACGGTCGCAATTGGTTCCAGCTGTACGTGATGCGCCAGCGCGAGATTTCGTACGGACTCGTCGAGCGCGCGGCGGCTGCTGGCTTCGACACGCTCATGTTCACGGTTGATACGCCGGTAGCCGGAGCACGGCTGCGCGATAAGCGCAATGGTTTTTCCATTCCACCGCAGCTCTCGCTCGGCACCGTCGTCAATGCCATTCCGCGACCCTGGTGGTGGTGGGATTTCCTCACTACTCCGAAGCTCGAGTTCGCCTCGCTGTCGTCGACCGGTGGAACTGTCGGCGAACTGCTCGACTCGGCGATGGATCCGTCGATCTCGTTCGATGATCTCGATGTGATCCGGTCGATGTGGCCGGGCAAGCTCGTGGTCAAGGGCGTACAGAATGTCGAGGACTCGAAGAAGCTCGTCGACCTCGGTGTCGACGGCATCATACTGTCCAACCACGGCGGCCGACAGCTGGACCGTGCTCCGATCCCGTTCCACCTGCTGCCCGAGGTTGTGCGCGAGGTGGGCCATCACACCGAAATCGCGATCGATACGGGCATCATGAACGGAGCCGATATCATCGCCGCGGTGGCGCTTGGCGCAAAGTTCACGCTGGTCGGTCGTGCCTATCTGTACGGGCTTATGGCGGGTGGCCGCGAGGGGGTGGATCGTATGATCCAAATCCTCTCTGAGCAAATCATACGAACGATGAAGCTGCTCGAGGTCGCCTCGCTCGATGAGCTCTCGCCCGCCCATGTGACGCAGCTGCAGCGGCTCGTGCCTCGCAGTTGACGCGTGCCTCGCGATTCGGGACTTCACGCTGAGTGGGGACCCCGAGTTGCGAGCCATGGGCCGCGAGCCCTCGACTGCGAGGGGTCAGCAAACGGGGTATGGGTACTCGTGAAGCACCGACTACTGACCCCTTGTCGAAAGACAACACCATGGCAGCTCGAAGCCATGCAGCCCCGAGAGGAGCATCCGGGGCCGGCGAATGATCGTCTTTCCCGTGCTAGACTGTAAGGCCCGGCAGCGCCGGGTTTGATAATTCCACAGCGCGTGATGTGAATGCCCGGAGGGCCCGAATGCGGGCGCTCGATTCGGGGCCGATCGGTTTCGACACGTCGATTTGAGACTGTGAGAAGCGGGTCGAGGACGCGACGTTATCTCGTTAACGCTCGTCGCAAACCATAGGTGCCAACGCTAAGCGCACCGACTTCGCTCTCGCTGCCTAAGCACGAGACCGAGTCCGTCAGGCCGGGTTCGCCTTCGCCCCGGATCCTGGCGTCATTTAGAGGGCTTGCCGGCGCGTCGTGTCTCAGGGCGCGTCGGGACTTTCACTGAGACTGGGCCTGTCGCCCTAGGTGTTCGCGACAAAGGACGGGGCCGAGTAGAACGCTTTCACGAACTACACCCGTAGAAGGCATGGAATCATCGAAGTGGACAGGGGTTCAATTCCCCTCGGCTCCACACGAGTATTCACGTCACGCGCTGGGATTGTTGATATTCCGCTGTTTTCTGACCGTTCGTACATGGCTGTTATTGCTGGTTTCGCTACGTTTTGCGGACTGATTGCGGACTAGGCGCTGCAAGTGTGGAAAACGGCGGGGAGATAAAAGCACTATGCGCCGGGTGGGCCCAACGTCGCGGGAGGCGGGGTCTACTCGTCCCTCGTGATCGCGAGGCCGGCAGGTCATCGGTACAGGTGCGCGGCGGTCGCTTTCGAGCGAACGGGCGGGCATGAAAAAACCCCGCACCTGGTCGGTACGGGGTCGGAAGGTTACGTGCTAGACGGCTTGGAGGGCCTCCGGGGCGGTCGCCCCGAGCGTTTCACTGAACGGCATCTCGTCGATCGCGGGATCGCCGGCGAACACCATGGCGGAGAGACCGCCGTCCGGCTGCTCGACCCAGGTTTCGGTGCTGGCATCGAACACGAAATCGGTAGCGTTCTCGATGTAGAACGACATTGCGGGTGCATCTGTTCGCAGATCCACCAGGTTGAAGTATCGTCGTCCCACACTTTCACCTTACTCTTCTAGCGTCTCGAGCAGCCGGTCGCTCTGGTGTACCTCTCGGGTGGTGCTGTTCTTCCGCAGTACGAGTTCCCCGCCTGGTTCAGTCGGTCGCCCCTACCCCTGCAAGTTCAGGACCCCCCGGGCCACGCGGTCCCCTCGCCTTGCGCGCGACGGTCGGCGGCTGCTTTGCTGGGGGCATGACCGCGCATGAGCACTCCGAGACGCCCGCGCCCGCCGAGTACTGGGAGGATCGCTACGGCGGTTCCGAGCAGATGTGGTCGGGGCGCGTCAACGCGGTGCTCGCCGACGTGGCCTCGACGCTGCCCGCGGGCCGGGCGCTCGACCTCGGATGCGGCGAGGGCGGTGACGTGATCTGGCTCGCGCAGCGGGGGTGGGCGGCGACCGGCATCGACATCTCCGCCACCGCGGTGCGGCGCGCGGCCGAGGCGGCGCACGCGGCGGGTCTCGACGCCTCGCGGGCCGAGTTCCGGGTGGCCGACCTCTCGCAGCTCGAGTTGGAGGATCGCTTCGACCTCGTGACCACGAGCTTTCTGCACTCGCCGGTCGAACTGCCCCGAGAGCGGATCCTCCGACTGGCGGCCGAACGCGTCGCGCCCGGCGGCCACCTGCTCATCACCTCGCACGCCGCGCCCCCGCCGTGGGCGCGGGACGAAGACGAGCACGAGCACCGGCACGACGACGAGCACGAGCGTCGGCATGCCGACATGAACTTCCCGAGCCCCGAGGAGGATCTCGCGGCGCTCGAACTCGACGGCACGGAATGGGAGACGCGCCTGCTCGAGGTGCGCGAGCGGTTCGCGGTGGGCCCGGACGGCGCCGAGGCGGTGCTCAGCGACGGGGTCGTACTCGTGCGTCGCCGCGGCGCCTAACGCCGCGCGCCGCTGTCGCCCGAGAGCCCCGTGTAGTCGTCGAGCCGATCCGCGATCACGGGGAACTCCGCGCGCACCTCTGAGACGAGCGCGGGTTCGAGATCCACCATCAGCACCTCTTCGCCGGTGCCGCACTCGGCCAGCACCGCCCCCGTCGGATCGACGACGCGGCTGTTGCCGCCCAGTTCCACCCCGCGCTGCATGCCGCAGGAGTTCACCGCGATGACGAAGAGCTGGTGCTCGACCGCGCGCGCCTGCGTGAGGAGCCGCCAGTGCTCGCGCCGGGCGGCCGGCCACGCCGCGGGGATCGCCACGGCCTCCGCCCCGCGCAGGCTGAGCTGCTGCCAGAGGCCGGGGAACCGGAGGTCGTAGCAGGTGATGCTGCCCAGGCTGCCGACCGGGCTGTCGACGACGCTCAGCGCGTCTCCGGGCGTGAGTAGTTCCGCCTCCCGCGATTCGTAGCCGAACACGTGGATCTTGCGGTAGACCTGGGCGATGCCCCCGTCTGCATCGAGGAGCACGGTCGTGTTGCGCAGCAGGCCCTCGCCGTCGCGTTCGACGATGCTGCCGACGTGGATGGCGGCGCCCAGCTCGCGCGCGAGGTCGCGGCACATCGTGACGGTGGGGCCGTTGAGCGGCTCGGCGCGCTCCTCGTACTGCTCGAACGAGAAGTAGCCGGCACTCCAGATCTCGGGCAGCACGTAGAGGTCGGCCCCCGCATGCGCGCGCAGGAGACCCGCCACGCGGTCGATCCGCTCACGTGGCGACTCGCTGTCGGGGCTCGCGATCTGCACCAGGGCGACTCGTGTCACGGCGATTCCTCCTTCGCACGTGCGGCGTGAGCCGCAGACACACTCAGACTATCGGCCGCGGTGCCGCCGAAACGCGCTACACTTGCCCGAGCGAAGGGGAGTATCCCGTTTCGCCCGTGTCGTCAGTACGCAGAGCTTCGTGGCTCGGCCGGTGCGGGTGCGGCTCCGACGAGTGCGTCGGCTGCCGGGGAGAGACTTTCGGTGATATGGCGCGCGTGCGCGCCTGGACCGAAAGAAGCGTGCTCGCCCCCATGACCCCCGTGCTCCCGCTCTGGTTCGAGATCGGCTCGATGGCCATCCTGGTCGTGATCCTTCTCGTCGACCTGCTGCTCATCGTGCGGCGCCCCCACGTGCCGAGCATGCGCGAGGCGAGCCTCTGGGTGGGCTTCTACGTGCTGCTCGCGCTCGTCTTCGCCGGCGTGCTCCTGCTCATCGGCGACGCGCAGCACAGCACCGAGTTCCTGGCCGGCTGGCTCACCGAGTACAGCCTCAGCATCGACAACCTCTTCGTGTTCGTGCTGATCCTCGGCCGATTCGCCGTGCCGCACGCCTACCAGCAGCGCGCGCTCATGATCGGCATCGTGCTCGCGCTCGTGTTCCGCGGGCTCTTCATCCTCGCGGGCGCCGCGCTGATCGAGAACTTCAGCTGGATCTTCTACATCTTCGGCGCCTGGCTCGTGTGGACGGCGTGGCAGCAGGCGCGCCACGACGACTCTGGGGAGCAGACCGACAGCCGGCTCATCCGGCAGTTGAAGAAGGTGATGCCGATCAGCGATGACTACGACGGCGGGCGGCTGCGCACGACCGTCGACGGCAAGCGGATGTGGACGCCGTTCTTCATCGTGCTGATCTCGCTCGGCACGACCGACGTGCTCTTCGCGCTCGACTCGATCCCCGCGATCTTCGGCATCACGCAGAGCGCCTTCATCGTGTTCTCGGCGAACGTGTTCGCGCTCATGGGGCTGCGGCAGCTCTACTTCCTGCTCGGCGGGCTGCTCGACAAGCTCGAGTACCTCAAGTACGGCATCGCCGTGATCCTCGCCTTCATCGGGGTCAAGCTCGTGCTGCACGCGCTGCACGAGAACGAGCTGCCGTTCATCAACGGCGGCGAGCCGGTCGCGTGGGCGCCCGAGATCAGCACGTGGCTCTCGCTCGGCGTGATCGTCGCGGCGATGACCATCGCGACGGTCGCGAGCCTCGTGAAGATGCGCCGCGATGGCCGGCGCGCTCACGGCGGCGCGCTCGAATAGCGCCCGCGGGAAGCAGGAGCACCGCCCGCGCGTAGTATCGTGGCGCTCGGAGCAGCGGTCGGCTGCGGACTCGAGGAGGAACCACCTATGGGAGCGCATCACGGGCACGGCGGAGAACGACGCTTCGAGCGGCCGGTGAGCCGGCCGGAGGGCGTACGCGCTCTCGGCGCGCCCGGCCAGAACGGGGTCGACTACGAGCATCGCGTGGACTTCGATCGGCTGAGACGCTATCGCCTGGACCGGGCGAAGGCGGCGCTCGAGGCGAGCGAGTGCGGTGCCTTCCTCCTCTTCGACTTCTACAACATCAGATACACGACGCAGACCTGGATCGGCGGCGCGCTCGGCGACAAGATGATCCGCTACGCGCTGCTCATGCGCGGCGAGGAGCCGATCCTCTGGGACTTCGGCTCCGCGGTGAAGCACCACAAGCTCTATTCCGATTGGATGCCCGAGGAGAACCACCGGCCGGGCTTCCTGGGGTTCCGCGGCGCGGTCGACCCCGAGGGTGGCGGCCTCATGAAGGAGGCCGTGGCGGAGATCCGGTCGCTGCTGACGGCCGCCGGGCTCGCGGACGCCCCGCTCGGCGTCGACATCGTCGAACCGCCGTTCATGTTCGAGCTGCAGCGGCAGGGGCTGCGCGTCGTCGATGCGCAGCAGCGCATGCTCGACGCCCGCGTGATCAAGAATCAGGACGAGATCATGCTGCTGAACCAGGCCGCGGCAATGGTCGACGGCGTGTATCAGGACATCGTCGACGCCCTGCGGCCCGGCGTGCGCGAGAACGAGATCGTGGCGCTCGCGAATAAGCGGCTCTACGAGTACGGCTCGGACCAGGTCGAGGCGATCAACGCGATCTCGGGGGAGCGGTGCAACCCGCATCCGCACAACTTCACCGATCGCATCATCCGCCCCGGGGATCAGGCATTCTTCGACATCATCCACTCCTTCATCGGCTACCGCACCTGCTACTACCGCACCTTCGGGGTGGGGTGGTCGACGCCGAGCCAGGAAGACGCCTACAAGCAGGCGCGCGAGTGGATGGACATCGCGCTCGACGCGATCAAGCCCGGAGTCGGCAGCGATCAGGTCGCCGCCGTGCTGCCGCGTGCCGAGGAGTTCGGCTTCGAGAGCGAGCTCGCCGCATTCGGCCTCCAGTTCGCGCACGGGCTGGGGCTCGGCCTGCACGAGCGGCCGATCATCTCGCGGCTCAACTCGATGCGGGATCCGGTCGAGCTCCGCCCCGGCATGGTGTTCGCCATGGAGACGTATTGCCCGGCCTCGGACGGCTCCTCGGCGGCACGCATCGAGGAGGAGGTCGTGGTGACCGATTACGGGATCGAAGTACTCACCAAGTTCCCCGCGCAGGAGCTCTTCGTCGCCAATCCCTATTGATGTCGTCTTGATGCGGGCGGCTGCCGACGCGAGGCGCCCATCGGCGCGCTCGCGGCACCGCGCCTGTGGCGTGTTCGCTGGGAGCGGGATGGGCCATCGGCGCGGCTCGGGCTGGTAGACTCGCTGCATGCGCTCGCGGAGGCTTCTTCTTCCTTGCCGCGACGGGATCTAGCTATTCGGCCCTCCCGTTGCGGAGTTCAGGCACGGCCGAAGCACGCGCGCGTCAACGCGCATCGGAAGTCACGGAATAGAGAAGCACACGCATGACCGATCAGACCATGAAACCCCGCACGCTGGCAGAGAAGCTGTGGGATGCGCACACCGTCGTGAAGGGCGAGAACGGCGATCCCGATCTCATCTACATCGACCTGCACCTCATCCATGAGGTCACGAGCCCGCAGGCCTTCGACGGGCTGCGGGCCGCGGATCGCCCGCTGCGCCGGGTCGATCTGATGATCGCGACCGAGGATCACAACACGCCGACGATCAACATCACCCGTGAGATCGAAGAGCCCACCAGCCGCATCCAGATCGAGACCCTGCGCAAGAACGTCGCCGAGTTCGGCGTGCGCGCCCACCCGCTGGGCGACAAGGAGCAGGGCATCGTGCACGTCGTGGGCCCCCAGCTCGGCCTGTCGATGCCCGGCATCACCGTCGTCTGCGGCGACAGCCACACATAGACCCACGGCGCGTTCGGCGCGCTGGCCTTCGGCATCGGCACGAGCGAACACGAGCACGTCATGGCGACGCAGAC
>JAGQTL010000047.1 GCA_020439035.1 Leucobacter sp.
CACCTGCAGGTGCTGATGCTCGCGAAGGGCATCAGCCTCGACGACGTCTACCGCTCCCTCTAAGGAAAGACCCCGCATGCTCCGTGTCGCCGTCCCCAACAAGGGCTCGCTCTCAGAGATCGCCGCGCAGATGCTGGCCGAGGCCGGCTACAGCGGCCGCCGAGACACCCGCGCCCTCGTGCACCGCGACGAGCGCAACGACGTCGCCTTCTTCTACCTCCGCCCGCGCGACATCGCGACCTACGTCGGGTCGGGCGCGCTCGATGTGGGGATCACGGGCCGCGATCTCCTGCTCGACTCCGGGTCGGGCGCGACCGAGATCTCCGCACTCGATTTCGCCGATTCGACCTTCCGCTTCGCCGCGCCGGCGGGGGGCGACATCTCCGAGATCGCGCACCTCGCGGGCAAGCGCGTGGCCACCAGCTACCCGAAGCTCGTCGACGACTTCCTCCGCGGGCACGGCATCGAGGCCGAGACGGTCAAGCTCGACGGGGCCGTCGAGTCGGCCGTCGAGCTCGGCGTCGCCGACGCGGTCGCCGATGTCGTCTCGACCGGGGCCACGCTCCGCACGGCCGGGCTCGAGATCTTCGGCCCGGTCATCCTCCAGTCCACGGCGCTGCTCATCGGCGGCCCGCAGCGGCACGACGGCATCGACCGTCTGCTGCGCCGGCTGCAGGGCGTCCTCGTCGCCAGGAAGTACGTGATCGTCGAGTACGACCTGCCGATCGAGCAGGTCGAGGCCGCGACCCGGATCGCAAGCGGCATCGAGTCGCCCACCGTGTCGCCGCTCAAGGACGAGGGCTGGGTGGCCGTGCGCGTTATGGTGCTGCGCGACGACGCGAACGACGTGATGGACCGGCTGTACGACATCGGCGCGAAGGGCATCTTCGTCACGCAGGTGCACGCGGCCAGGTTCTAGGGGGCGTCGTGGCGGTTGCGGTACGGGTGATCCCCTGTCTCGACGTGGCTGCGGGCCGCGTGGTCAAGGGCGTGAACTTCCTGAACCTGCGCGATGCGGGCGACCCCGTCGAACTGGCCGCGCGATACGCGGAGCAGGGAGCCGATGAGCTCACGTTCCTCGACGTCACCGCGACGGTCGACGACCGATCGACCACCTACGACGTGGTGCGGCGCACCGCGGAGCAGGTGTTCATCCCGCTCACGGTCGGTGGCGGCGTGCGCAGTGATGAGGACGTCGCGCGCCTGCTCGGCGTCGGCGCCGACAAGGTCGGCGTCAACAGCGCGGCGATCGCGCGGCCCGAGCTGATCGGCGAGATCGCGGATCGGTTCGGCTCCCAGGTGCTCGTGCTCTCGCTCGACGTGAAGCGATCCGAGCGGATGTCGAGCGGATTCGTCGTGACCACCCACGGCGGCCGACGCGAGAGCGACCTCGACGCGCTCGACTGGTGCCGCGAGGTCGTCGAACGGGGAGCCGGCGAGCTGCTGGTGAACTCCATGGACGCGGATGGCACCCTCGCGGGCTTCGATTTGGAGCTCACGGGCCTCGTGCGCGACCTCGTGAGCGTGCCCGTGATCGCCTCGGGCGGTGCCGGCTCGCTCGACCATTTCGCGCCGGCGATCGCGGCGGGGGCGGATGCCGTGCTGGCCGCGTCGGTGTTCCACGACGGCACGTTCACAGTTGGCGAGGTCAAGCGGGCGATTGCGGCAGCGGGCTACGAAGTGCGGGAGACGGGAAGCGGCGGATGACGGAGCAGGATCCGAGCGCGGTGATCGACGGGTTGGCCTTCAACGACGACGGGCTGATCCCCGCGATCGTGCAGGATGACGAGAGCGGCGATGTACTGATGCTCGCGTGGATGGATCGCGAGGCCCTGCGCCGCACGCTCACGGAGGGCCGCGTTACCTACTGGTCCCGTTCGCGCGGCGAGTACTGGCGCAAGGGGGACACGTCGGGGCACCGGCAGTATGTCCGCAGTGTCGCCGCCGACTGCGATGGCGACACGCTGCTGGTGCGGGTGATCCAGCTAGGGGCCGCCTGTCACACCGGAACGCGGTCATGCTTCGACGGGAGAGAACTCCCCGCGACCCTCGGCGCACCCGAGGGGACCGAGGCGTGAACGGTAGGCTGGTGCGGTGAGCCTGACGACGAGCCGCGCGGATTTCGATGCCGCGTTCGAGACCCGCGCCGTGATCCCCGTGTGCCGCGAGATCTTCGCCGACGCGGACACGCCCGTGAGTATCTACCGCAAGGCGGCCGCGGGCCGGCCGGGAACCTTCCTGCTCGAGTCGGCCGAGCAGGGCGGCGTGTGGACCCGGTTCAGCTTCGTCGGAGCGGGGAGCTTCGGCGTGCTGACCGAGCGCGAGGGCCGGGCGCACTGGGTGCCAGAAGCGGGCAAGGGGGTCGACGAGGAGCGGCTGCTTCCCGGCGGCGTCGCGGAGCTGGCGCCGGTCGAGGCGCTGCGAGCCGTGTACGAGCGGTGGCGCGCGCCGCAGGTGCCCGGGCTGCCGCCGCTCGCGAGCGGCTTCGTCGGGTATCTGGGCTGGGACACCGTGCGCCAGTTCGAACGCCTGCCCAACGGCCCGGCCGCGGGCCCGGGGCTTCCCAGCCAGTCGCTCAGCTTCGTCTCGGAGCTCGTCGTGATCGACCACCGAGAGGGCAGCGTCGTGCTCCTGGCCAACGTGCTGAACGATGCGGCGCTCTCGGGCTCGGCGGGCTCGGCGGCGGCCGCGTGGAACGACGCGCAGGCGCGCCTCGATCGGCTCGAGGCCGCGCTGGCGGCGCCCGTGCCGTCGCCTCTCGGCTCGCTCGACCGGAGCGCGCTGCCCGATCCGGTGCGGCTCACGAGCACGGCGGAGTTCGTGCGTTCGGTCGAGACGGCGAAGCAGTACATCGTCGACGGCGACATCTTCCAGGTCGTGCCCTCGCAGCGCTTCGATCAGCCGTGCACGGCCGAACCACTCGACGTGTACCGTGTGCTCCGGCACCTGAATCCGAGCCCCTACCTCTACCTGCTGCAGCTCGAGGATCGCGACGGCGAGCCGTTCGTGGTCGTCGGCTCGAGCCCGGAGGCGCTCGTCACGGTGCAGGAGAGCGGGCACGTGATGACGCATCCGATCGCGGGGTCCCGGCCCCGCGGCGCGACGGTCGAGGAGGACCAGCAGCATGAACGCGACCTGCTGGCCGACGAGAAGGAGCGCGCCGAGCACCTGATG
>JAGQTL010000317.1 GCA_020439035.1 Leucobacter sp.
CGGTGATGGCGTGGGCGGTGTCGGTCAGCAGCGCGAGGCTGCCGGTGATGACCGAGCCGATGGCCTGGGCGACGACGATCGTCGCGGTGATCGAGAATGCGATCCAGAGTTTCTTGCGGAAATCTCCGGGGTGCCCGGTCTCGCTAGCGGCGGGGCCGTGATTGTGTCCTGCGCCCATGTCTACTTCTTCTCCGTATCTGTCGCGTGGTGGATATGTGGGAGTCGCAGGTGCGTGCAGAGCAGGGCCTGCGTGCCGGTGGCATCGAGGAGGGATTCGGCAGCGGCGATGAGGGTACGCAGGAGCTCGGGCTGTGTCAGCGAGTACCAGGTGGAGCGCCCTTCCGGGCGCATCGTCGCCAGGCCGCACTCGACCAGGAAGCCGACATGTTTGCTCACCGTGGACTGGGCCAGGCCCATGTGCTCGACCAGATCGCGGACCCGGTGCTCACCCGAGGCGAGGTGCTGCACGATCGCCAACCTCGTCGGTTCCGCAAATGCCTGGAACAGGTGGGCGTACGCTGCCGTCGCCACCTCGTCGAGGGTTGCCCCCTCCTGTTGAATCATCGTCATAGGACGATCATATCGCTCTAGGGCGATATTGTCGAGTGTGATCTGTCGCTCGACGCGGAATGAAGCTCAGAGGTCCCGGCGCGCCCGAGGGTGGACTACCGGCCTCCTGCGACGCGTGTCCTATTGGACTCAGCGGAAAGTGGAGGTGCCTACGGGACTCGAACCCGTGTAAACGGTTTTGCAGACCGCTGCCTATCCTCTCGGCCAAGGCACCAAGTCGCCGGCGAGATCAGTCGCCCGGCGTGAGGCCGGCAACCAGGTTGAAGGCGCCGGTGAGAATGTTCAGCGACACGACCCCGACGACATCAGAGATCTCACGGTCGCAGTACCCGTATCCCCGAAGCTCGTCGATCTGCTCGTCGGTGATCGACGCAGGCTCACGGTAGACCTGGAGGCCGAGCGCGATCATCGCCGCGACCGGGCCGGTCATCGCCGTACCCTGCTGGGCGAGTGCGATCTCGTCATCGCTGACCCCGAGCGATCGTGCCGCGCTGATGTGCGAGGCCAGGCACATTCCGCATCCCTGCTGCGACTGCACGGCGATCGAAACGAGCTCGCTGACCTTGCGGTCGAGCTTGGCGCGACGCATGGCTTTGCTCAGCTGGAGATAACCGCCGAGCACCGCCGGGGAGTGCGCCATCGTCGAGACCATGTCTCCGACCTCGCCGTGCCGCTCGACGAGATCGCCGAGCAAGTCTCGTGAGGCCCCCACTGCGGTCTCAGGGGTCAATCGGGAAAAACGGGGCATGATGCCTCCTTCGTCAGTTCGGTCGCGAGTTCGAGGTGGGAGAACCCGCACGAATGCGTTCCTGCTGCTGATGCTCGGCATGGAAGATCGCAGCCTCAGCCAGCGCCCCGGCATGCACACCGGTCAATAGGTAGAAGTCGCCGGACTCGCGTCGCTGCCGACTCACAATCCCGGCCGACTCCAGACGGTCAAGCTCGTGGGAGGTCTGGTCGATGGGAAGGTCGACCATGTCCGCCAGGTGATTGGCAGAGGCCTCGATGTCGCGAATGGCGAGGATCATCTTCACTCGCACCGGATTCGCCAGCAACGCGAAGACTTCGACCGCCGCATCCAGGTGCGGTGTGTCATACGTGGCGTGCGCGTGTTCAGCCTCTCTCATAGTCACCAATCTTACCCATTACCCCTATGGGGTATCAAGTATCATCCGATTGGTGTGAAGGACTCGGAGACGCGTGGCCGGGTGCGGCGGATTGAGGTGAGGCCAGAGACGACGGGCCCGCGCAGGAGCACGTGTCCAGTCGGGAGGGTCAACCGCGTCCAACGGCCGGCGGTGGAGATCGCGGCCTCTCCTCCGGCGCTGAGGAACCCGAACACGTAGGCGGCGAACGCGACGCCTTGCGGCAGCGACGAGAGGGCTGTGTCCGGGGTGCCCCAGACCATGCCCCGGATCTTGCGGACGACATCGTCGCCGGGTTTGTCGGGAAGTGCTTGGGCGACGGCCTCGATGCCGGCACGGGCGCTACGCATCAGCGTCAGACTGGACACAACCGCAATGTGTCTCCACCCGTGTTGCGGGGGTTCGACGCTGGTCCAGGTGGGTGCCAGCGAGGTCTCCGGCAGTTCGAGGGCCAGGGGGTCGACGGTCGCGGTCAGGGTTTCGACGGTGACGTCGCACTGCAGCTCGGCGTCGGAGCGGAGCGTGCGAAGGACGAGGATCGTAGGGGTGCGGTCGAGCGGACCACGGGGCGTTAGCGCAGCCGCACTCATGCACAGCAGCCCGGCCGCGGCCTGCAAGCGCACGCCGTGGGCGCCGGCCCACGCGGCCCGTTGA
>JAGQTL010000318.1 GCA_020439035.1 Leucobacter sp.
CGCGCTGGATCAGATCGAGGTAGCGCTGGCGCACCCGGGTCTCTTCGTTCAGTTCCGCGTACATATTGGGCAGCGGAGCGAGCGCCTTGGCGGCGATCCGCCAGTCGGACACCATGATCGAGAGCTCGCCACGGCGGCTCGAAACCACCTCGCCGCTCACGAAGAGATGGTCGCCGAGGTCGACCAGCTCCTTGTAGGCCGCGAGCGAATCCTCGCCGACTCCGGCGAGGCTGATCATGGCCTGGATGCGCGTGCCGTCACCCGCCTGCAGCGCGGCGAAGCAGAGCTTTCCGGTGTTCCGCTGGAACACGACGCGGCCGGCGACGCCCACGTTCTCGCCGCTCGTACTGTCGGGCGTTTCTTCGAGATGCGCCCACTTGGCCCGAATCTCCGGGATCGTCGCGGTCACTGGCAGCACGACGGGGTAGGCGCCGCCGCCGAGGTCATCGCCCGCCAGCTCGTTGAGCCGCGCGCGCTTCTCCAGGCGCACCCGCTTCTGCTCGAACACCTCGGCTTCGAGAGCCTCGGCCGCGTTCGCTGCCTCGGACGTGCTGTGCTGCTGCTCGCTCATGGCGCGGGATCCTCCGGGTATCGGGTACCGAGCCGGCGCTCGGGCATACCGATCCAGTCTAAAGGTCTCGGGCTCCGCGCACGGCCCGCGTCGGAATGGGTGAAGCCGGGCCACGGATCGTATACGATCACAGAGTGATCTCTCCCGTGCCGCGCCTCACCCCCGGGCTCCTCGCGGCACTCGGCCTGCTCGCCGCGACGAGCGCGGTCGCGACCGATCTCTACCTCTCCTCGATCCCGAGCGTCGCGGCGGACCTTCGCACCTCGGCGTCTCAGGTGCAGCTCACGCTCTCGCTCTTCTTCTTCGGGGCCGGGGCCGGGCAGATGTTCCTCGGCCCGCTCTCCGACTCGTTGGGCCGCCGCCCCGTGCTGCTCTGGGGCATGACGATCTTCACCCTTGCCGGCATCGCCGCCGCCTTCACCCCGAACATCGAGCTGCTGATCATCCTTCGGCTCGTGCAGGGCCTCTCGGGCTCGGCGGGCATCGTGCTCGCGCGCGCCATCGCCGCGGATCTCAGCACCGGCGAGACCGCGGTGCGGGCGCTCAGCCTCATCGCCACCGTCGTCGGTCTCGGTCCACTGCTCGCGCCCCCGCTCGGCGGTCTCGTGAACGAGCTCTGGGGGTGGCGCGGCGTCCTGGGCGTCCTCGCTGGCTTCTCGGCCTGCCTCCTCCTCGTCACCTGGCGCGTCGTCCCCGAGTCCCTCCCCGTGGAGAAGCGACTGAAGCAGGGCCTCTGGTCGACGATCCGCCCGTTCGGTCAGTTGATGCGCGATCATCGCTTCGTCGTGCTGCTGTTCGCGTACGCGCTGGGCTTCGTCGCGCTCATGTCGTACATCGCGGCGTCTCCGTTCGTCGGGCAGCGGTTGCTCGGCATGTCGGCCTTCGGCTTCGCCCTCGCCTTCGCCTCGGGCGCCTCGGCCATGCTCGTCGCCAATGCGGTCAACGCGCGGATCGCACCCCGCACCGGGCCGCTGCGCATGCTCGTCGTCGGAGCGGCGCTGCTGCTGCTCGGCGGGTTCGGCATGCTCGGCTTCGTGCTCGCCGCTGCGCTCACGGCCGCCGGATTCATCACGTGCGCGTTCCTGCTCACCGCAGGGGCCAGCCTCATCATGTCGAACGCGGGCGCGCTCGCCCTGGCGCGGGCCGGACACGCGCGCGGGTCGGGATCGGCGCTTCTCGGCGCCGCGCAGTTCTTTCTCGGCGGTACCGCCGCGCCGGTGGTCGGCCTGTGGGGGGAGCACACGGCCCTGCCGATGGCGCTGCTGCTTTCGGGGACGGCGCTCGTCTCGGCGCTCTGCATCGCGGCGGCCGCGCGTCAGGCCAGGAGCGCTGCCGCCTGATCCTCTTCCGCCGGCGGGCCCGACGCGCCGGCTCGATCGCTCGGGTGCTCCGCCGCCCGCCGCGGGGCCCGCGCCGACTATTCGGCGTAGCGGCCGACCTCCTCTTCGATCGCCGCGCGCACGAGCCCGCCGAGCACATGGTTTGGGCGTTCGACCCCGAGGGACACCAGGCTCTCCGCCGCGTTGCGCACCACGGTGCGCGTGAGCTCGGCGGCCGATGCGATCGCTTCGGCGTACGCCGGACGATCCGCCTCGGCCACGACGATCGGCTCCGCGCCCATCTCGACCGCCAGCGCCTGGCCGATCGGCAGCACGGGCGCCGGTGCGGTCACCGCGATCGTGCTCCCGGTGAGGCGCGAGAGGTCGAGGCTGGTGCCCGTGAAGACGAGCGCCGGGTGCAGCGCCAACGGGATCACCCCGGCGGCGAGCGCGGGAGCGAACACGCCGTGACCGTGCTCGGGGGCGGTGTGCACGGCCAACTGGCCGGCCTGCCAGGCTCCGGTCTCGGCGAGCCCGCGGATGAGGCCCGGCAGCTCGCCCCCCGGAACCGCGAGGAGCACGAGTTCGCTCCGGCGCACGACCTCGGGAACCTCGAGGATCGGCACACCCGGGAGCAGCGACTCGGCGCGTTCGCGGCTCTCCTC
>JAGQTL010000319.1 GCA_020439035.1 Leucobacter sp.
TACGAGCACGGTTCATCCGCCCCGACCGCGAAGCCCGCAACGTGCACGCACAGGCGGCGGTGGCGCGGCGCGATGCCGAGGAATTGCGCGCCCTGCCGCCCGAGCAAGCCGCCGCACTGGTCGAAGTGAAGCGTGCAGCGGCAGAGCAGGTCCGGCAGCTTGCCGCTGACCGCGCGCGGCGACTGCGCGGCACGGTCGAGCAGAACCACCCGAGCACAGAGCCACGGCGTGACGGCCCGAGCCTGGGCTTATAGGCCGAGCGAGGGGCCGCTGCGCGGATCACAGGGCGACGCGCCACCGAACGCCTCAGGCGGCTGGAGGTTCCAGCGGCGCTGCCGGGCGGCGTCGAGCGCGCGATCCAACGTCTCCGGGTCGCGCACCGACCGGCGAGTGGTGAAGCCCTGTGCGTGCCCGTCCAGGCTCGCCGTGAGCCGGTCGGAGCGTGCGGCGTCTTCGACGGTGACGAGGTTCGGGCGGATCAGCGCGTCAAGCCCGGAGTGATCTTCCACGATGGCGAGGGTGCGGGCATGGGCGAACACGTCGCCGGGGATCTGCGACCAGTCGATCACCCACCCGGCATCGCGGGCGAGCTGGTTGAAGAAGACATGCTGACTGCGCGTGTTCACGTCACGGAACGGATGGATCGCCGTCGTCTCACCCCACACCCACGCCAGCCCATCCGAGAACGCATCCACGTCCAGGTCGCGCAGGTAGTCGCGCTGGGCGAGCGCACCAAACACGCGCTCCGTCTCGGGAACGATGAACTGCGGGCGGCAATGCGCAATGCCGGTGCCGCCGGGATGGGTGTCGGTGGCGCGAATCTCGCCACCCCAGGAGTACATATCTTGCGTCAGGTAGGCGTGGATCGCTTGCAAGTGCGGCAGATCGTAGCCACCAGCGACGGGGTGCTCGCGTAGCGCACCCATGCGGGCACCGATGAAGTCGGCCTCAGCATCTTTCCAGTCGTCGTAGTCGGTGATGCCGAACGTGTTGACCAGAACATCGCTGCCCGGATAGGTGTACCGATCAGGCATCGCGACGCCGAGCGGTTCAGGCGGTGCGAGCGGCCAGGCGTGCGCGGGTACGGGCGGCGATCACTTCGACAGCCTCGTCCACGGTGATCTCGCCGCGCACCTGGCGGGCCAGAAGCTCCAGCCCCTCGGGGGTCATCTGCTCACCGGCGGTCTGCTGCCCGGCCTGCACCTCAGTGAGCACGCGCTGAACGTGCGCCTCGGATACGCGAGTCTTCGTCGCCATAATGGGGTGCCTCCTTGTGGTCGGCTTCGTGAGTTCAGTCTACGCGGCACGTCCGACAAAGCGCCGGACGACCAGCACGGGAGTGCCGAATCGGCACCACCAGCCCTGTTCACCGCGCGGGGGTGCCGGGAACCGTGGAGTGTGCGTCGTCGCCGTCGAAGATGCGCAGGAACTTCTCTCGTGGAATCACGACCCGCCTGCCGAGCTTCACGGACGGGATCGACCCGTTCTCGATGCTCGCCGTGATCGTGCGGGGATCGACCCCGAGCGCCGCCGCAGCCTCCGCCCGTGTAATGACCGCGTTACGGGAGGCCCGTAAGTCGTCCAATGTCACCGATATGTCTCTCATCGCCCTGCCTGCCGTCCCTAATCAAGAGTCCTGAGTTCCCAATAAAGTACAGTATGGTGCTTGACGAGTCAAGATCGGGCATGTACGTTCCTAGTATGGAAACAGAACGAGTGCGGGGAAACCCCGCCGGGATCACGCACGAGCACGTCGCCCAGAACCTCCGCACCGCACGCCAGGCCATCGGCATGGACGTGCGCACCGCCGCCCGGCTGATGACCGAGGCGGGCCGAAAGCTCGCCCCGTCGGGGATCAGCAAGATCGAGAACGGCGACCGGCGCGTGGACGTGGACGACCTCACCGCCCTCGCCTACATCCTCCGCACCACACCCGCAGCTCTTCTTACCCCGCTTGCTGAGGCGGTCACGCTGACCGGGGTGCCCGAGTCGTTCCTACCCGAAGAGATACAGGCATGGGTCGCAGGCGCCGTGAAGCTCACCACCGAGGACTTGGTGCGCTACTGGAAAGAGCAACGCTTCCAAGCGATCAACTCGGCGCACTGGGCCGAGGAAATACTCGCCAAGTACGACCGCGGCCAGGTTGGTATCACTCCGCGCGAGGTGTACCAGGAACGCTACGACGTGCAGACCGCCCGCGAGGAACACGCCACCGGCAGGCTGTTGCAACTCGACCCGAACGCCTCACTCGCGTTCGAGTAACGAACCACCACGAGAGAAAGGAGCAAGGTCTATGGCACCAGCCAGTCACCCGCCGCCGGACGAGGCGGCACCGAGCAGCGTTGAGGGGGTGAAGCAGAAGCAGCAGCGACGTTCCCGGTCGCGGCATCAGGGATCGCTGGGCGACTACCAGACCCGCAAGGGGCGACGGTGGAAGTTCCAAATCTATGTGCTGATCGACCCGGAGAAGCCCGAGCTGGGCGAGAAGCGGCTCACCCGTGGCGGGTTCACCGACCTCGAAGAAGCACAGGCCGCGCTCACCGAGGCGCTACGAAAGAAAGCGAGGAACGAGAAGTTCCAGGGCAAGACCCCCACGGTCGGTGTGTACGCCGAGCATTGGATGTCGAGCTTGCGGCTGGCCGATTCCACGATCAAGGGGTATCGGAAGATCATCCGTAACCACATCACCCCCGACCTGGGTCGCATCAGGATCGACAAGCTCACCGCCACCCGCATCGGCTCCCACTACCGGGAGTTGGAAAAGAGCGGGCGCAAGGACGAGTACGGCAAAGGCAAACCACTCTCGGCCAACAGCATCCACAAGGTGCACGTCGTCCTCGGCGCGATCCTCGACGCCGCAATCGACGATGGGCTGATCCAAGTCAACCCGGCAAAGAAGAAGCGCACCGTGAACGCCCCGAAGTCGTCACAGGTTCGAGCGCAGAAACCGGAAATCGTGACCTGGACGGGCGAGCAGCTACAGACGTTCCTCACTTGGAACGAGAAGGAACTGCAAGACGAACTGTTCCCACTGTGGCGACTGATCGCCTACACCGGGATGCGACGCTCCGAAGCTCTCGCGCTCAGATGGAACGACATCAACACCAAGACCGGGCGCATCAGCATCCGGCGAGCGGTGAACACCGAGGACTGGACGACCACCAAGACCACGAAAACGGGCACCGCCCGCGTGATCGACGTGGACGCCGCGACCCTCAAAGTGCTCGCCTCCTACAAGGTCGCCCGCGCCGAAGTGTCGTTCGATTTGGCGAAAGCCGATGCGTATGTGTTCGGTGACGACGAGGGCAAGCTGCGCTCACCCGACGCGATGACGAGCCGCTGGGATCGCCGCATGAA
>JAGQTL010000048.1 GCA_020439035.1 Leucobacter sp.
TCGTGTCGACGAGGATCATGAAGAAGCCGATGACCAGAGCCCAGAGGGCGGGCCAGGGTCGTGCGTGCGCTGCGGCGGGTGGCGTCATGGCGGGGGTGTCGCTTTCTCGTGAACCGGTTCAGCCTATCGGTCTCTCGCCGTCGCGCTCGGGGTGCGGCCCGGCGGGGCCGTGGCCGGCGTGGGCGCCGCCGCATCTGACATATGCTCGACGGAGGCGGCGATGAGAGCGGGTGATGGGGTGAGCGCGGTGCGTACGGGATCCGTCGCGGGGTTCGTGCTGGCGGTGGGGTCGGCCGCGAGCTTCGCGCTCTCGGGCATCTTCGCGAGTGCGCTGATGTCGGCCGGCTGGTCGCCCGGCGCCGCGACGACCGCGCGCATCGTGTTCTCGGCCCTCGTCCTCCTGGCGCCGACCCTGCTGCTCCTGCGCGGGAGCTGGCGCCTCGTGCGCGCCGCGTGGGGGCCGGTGCTGCTCTTCGGGCTGCTCGGGGTCGTCGGCTGCCAGCTCGCGTTCTTCCTCGCCGTGCAGTTCATCCCGCCGAGCCTCGCGCTGCTGATCGAGTTCATGGGCCCGGTGCTGCTGGTGCTCTGGTATTGGGCGAGGACGCGGATCGCCCCCTCGTGGCTGACGCTGCTGGGCGCCGTGGTGGCGGTCGCGGGGCTCATCGCCGTCTCGGGCGTGGCCGGCGGAGCCGAGCTGCATCCGCTCGGGATCCTCTTCGCGCTCATCGCCGCGGCCGGCAATGCGGCGTACTGGGCACTCGGCGCCTCGAGCCGCCACGGGATCCCGCCCCTGCCGTTCGTCGGGCTCGGGCTGCTCGTCGCCGCGGTCGTCCTGGTCGTCGTCGGGGCGACGGGCCTCTTGCCGCTGGCCTTCAGCGCGTCGCCCGCACTTCTCGCCGGAGCGCAGCTGCCCGCCTGGGTGGTCGTCGCCGGGATGGTGCTCATCTCGACGGTCGCGGCCTACGTGCTCGGCGTGGCCGCGTCGCGACGGCTGGGCGCCACCATGGCGAGCTTCACGGGATATGCGGAGCCGCTGTTCGGCATCCTGTGGACGATCCTGCTGCTCGCCGTGCTGCCGAGCCCGCTGCAGTGGCTCGGCGCCGCGCTCATCATCGCCGGCGTGGTCACGGTGAAGGCAGGCGAGATTGTGCGGGCCAGATCCCGGGCACGGGCGCGCGAGGCTACGACCGGCTGATTCGGCCGGCCGGCTCGCCGGGGATCGCCGCGGAGACCCTGCGCAAACGCAGGGCGCCGACGAAGCCGAGCAGCAGGAAGAGCGCGGCGAAGCCGATCGACCAGCGCGTGGCGTCGGCGAAGCCGTGGGCGAGGGCGTTCACGGCGGTCATGGTCTGATCGCCGAGCTCGCTGTGCGCGCCCTGCATGCGCAGCTGTGTGATGGTCGTGCCCGCCGACTGACGCGTCGCCTCGGCGACCCGGTCGGCGGCCACCCCCGTCACGCCCGCGTTCTCGAGCGCCGCCGGCAGGGTGACCGCGAGGGCGACCGAGAGGGCCGCGCCCGAGAGCGCGGTGCCGAGCGCCGATCCGATTTGCCGCACGGTGCTCTGGGCAGCGGAGCCCTGCCCCGAGACGTCGACGGGCACATCCCGCAGCACGGTGCCGGTGAGTTGCGCCGAGGCGAGGCCGAGGCCGAGGCCGTAGAGGCCGAGCGGCAGCGCGAGCGCCCAGCCGGGGCTGTCGGGCCGGATGATCGCGATGAGCGCGATCACGCCGACGACCTCGAGCGCGAGCCCGATGAGCACGGTGCCCGGGGCCCCGAACCTTGTGGCGAGGCTGCGGGCGGCGGCACCCGACAGGAACGCGCCGATCGCCATGGCCGCGAGGATGAGCCCCGCACCCATGACGTCGAGGCCGACCGTGTTGATGAGGTAGAGGGGCAGCACGAAGAGCAGGGCGAACTCGCCGATCGCCACCATGCCGGCGGTCAGGTTGCCCCAGGAGAACGTGCGGAACGAGAACAGGCGGAGGTCGAGGAGCGCCGAGCGCTGCACCTTCTCGCGGTGCCGCTCCCACACGACGAAGAGCGCGAGCGCGACCGCGGCGATGGCGAACGAGACGGGCACCGCCGAGATCGGCGCGTCGGCCGGCCACGTCATCCCGAAGAGCGTGAGCTCGCCCGCGGGCGACCACCAGCCGAGATCCGGCCCCTCGATGACGGCGAACACGAGGCACCCGAAGCCGATCGCGCTGAGCAGGGCGCCGTCGACGTCGATGCCCGGGCGCTTCTTCTCGCCGCGCGTCTCGGGCACGGTGAAGATGGCTGCGATGAGCACGAGCGCGCCGAGCGGGAGGTTCACGAGGAAGATCCAGTGCCACGACGTCCATTGCGTGAGTGCCCCGCCGGCGAGGGGGCCGATCGCCGCCGCCCCCGAGATCACGGCGCCCCAGATGCCGAACGCGGCCGCCCGGTACCGGCCGCGGAACACGGCGTTCACGGTGGAGAGCGTGGCCGGCATGATGAAGGCCGCACCGAGCGCCTGCACCGCGCGCGCCCCGATCAGGAGGCCGGCGGTGGTGGCCGCGGCAGCGAGCAGGCTGCCGCCGACGAAGACGACGAGCCCCAGGAGGAACATGCGTTTGCGGCCCCAGCGGTCGGCCAGGTTGCCGGTGGAGAGCAGCAGCGCCGCGAGGAGCACGGCGTAGAGGCTGTTCACCCACTGCGCGTCGGTGAGGTCGAGCTTCAGGTCGGCGATGATCGCGGGAAGCGCGACGCCGACGATGGTGCCGTCGAGCACGATCAGGCCGAGGCCGATCGAGAGCACGGCGAGGCCGATCCACTCGCGCCGGGTCGGCGCGTGCTCGGTGCCGGGCGCGAGGCCGGTCATGAGCGGGCTCCGGTGGTTGCGGCCTCTGCGTCGGGTCGACGAGCCGGGATCGCGGCTGCGCCAGGTCGGGTGGGATGCATGCGGGTTCCTCTCGCGGGTGGATGCGTGGTCGGCCTCAGATCAGGCCGGACTCCTGCGCGACGTGGATGGCGCGCGAGCGACTGTCGACGCCGAGCTTGGTGAAGATGTGCACGAGGTGGCTCTTGACCGTGGCCTCCGTGACGAAGAGCTCCCGGGCCAATTCCTTGTTCGTCGCACCGGTGGTGAGCAGGCGGAGCACGTCGAGCTCGCGATCCGTGAGCTTCGGCCGCGGACCGCGCATGCCTCGGAGCACGCGGGCGGCGAGCTCGGGCGTGAGCACCGTCTCGCCCGCGGCCGCGCGCCGGATGCCGTCGATGATGGCCTCGGGTGCGACCTCCTTGAGAAGGTAGCCGGCGGCACCCGCCTCGATGGCCCGAAGGATCTCGGCGTCGCGGTCGAAGGTCGTGAGGATCAGCACGGCCGGCGCGGGGTCGAGCTCGCGCAGCGCCGCGGTCGTCTCGATACCGTCGATGCCGTCACCCAGACGCAAGTCGCACAGCACGACATCGGGGTGGAGATGGCCGGCGAGCGCCAGCGCCTCGCCCCCGGTGGCGGCCTCCCCGACCACGGTGATGCCGTCGGCTGCGTCGAGCACCGCGCGCAGGCCGCTGCGCACGACGGGGTGGTCGTCGACGAGGAGCACGGTGGTCATGATCGATCCTCTCCGTTCGCGCGTTCGACCGGCACGTTCTGCGGTGGGTGGATCGGCAGGTGCACGGAGATGGCCGTGCCCTCGCCGGGCGCGCTCTCGACATCGAGACCGCCGCCGAGCTCTCGCAGGCGGGTTCGCATGAAGCGGAGCCCGTAGCTCGTCGCGACATCGGCGCTCTGCTCCCAGGCGGCCAGGTCGAAGCCCGCGCCGTCGTCGATGATATCGAGCCGCACGGCGTCCTCGGCATCGATGAGGCTCATCACGACGCGGTGCGCGTTCGCGTGCAGGCGCACGTTCGCGAGCGCCGACTGCGCCGTGCGCAGCAGGGCGACCTCCACCGCGGTCGGCAGGATCGGCAGCGCGTCGTCCACGTGCAGTTCGACCTGCAGCCCGGCCTCGTCGCGTGCGCGGTCGAGCATGCGCTGCAGCGCGGCCGCGAGCGCGTCGTCCTCGAGCTCCGAGGGTGCGAGCGCGGCGACGATCCGGCGCACGTCGGCCAGGCTGTCGCCGGCGAGCGTCTCGACTTGCGCGAGCGTGCGGGCCGCATCCGCATCCTCGGTCCGGCCTGCTCCCGCGTGCGCGAGCAGGCGGATCGACGAGAGCGCCTGGGCGATGGTGTCGTGGATGTCGCGCGAGAGCCGGGCGCGCTCGGCGATGGCCCCCGAGTGCCGCTGCGCGAGGGCCAGCTCGTCCTGCAGCTCGGCCATCTCGGTCTGGGCGTGGGTGAGCGAGGCGAGCAGGCGCTCGCGCTCCGCCGAGTCGCGCAGCAGCTGGAGGTAGCCGCGCGAGATGCCGAAGGCGAAGATGCCGCCGATCAGTGGCCCGAAGACGTTGGCGTAGGTCGTCGTGCCGTGGTGCAGCACGGGCGCCGCGATGACGCCGACCAGCACGAGCATCGAGAACAGCAGCCCCCACCGGAGGGGGAGCAGGTGCCCGGCGAGCAGCCAGAGCAGGAAGGCGATCCACACGAATTCGGCGGAGACTGCGACGGCCACGATCCAGATCGCGGCGAAGCCGAGCAACCAGCAGACCGCGAGGCGCGGCGAGCGCGTGTACGCGGGCAGGATCGCGCCCGCGGTGTGCCACGCGAGGATCGCGACTCCCGAGATTACGGCGGCCGGCCACGCGACGCCGTCGCCGATCGCCCGGATCACCCCGATCGCGGTGAGGGCGACCGCGATGAGGTGCTGGCCGATCTCCATCGCCCGCACGGTCGCCGCAGCGAGCACCGAACCGGGTGCGGCGCCGGCGGCCGAGCCCGTGGGTGCCGGGCCGCGCGCGTCAGTGCGCGTGAGCGGAAGGTGTACGAGATTCATGGGTCGATTCTCCCTGACGGGCTGCCGGCCGCCCCGGCCACCAGATGCGGTCGCCGACGAGGCTGAAGATCGCGGGTACGATCACGGTACGCACCACGAGCGTATCGACCAGCACTCCCACGCCGACGATGAGCCCGAGCTGCCCGAGCGTGACGAGCGGCAGCACGCCCAGCGCGGCGAAGACGGCGGCCAGCACGATCCCCGCGCTCGTGATCACGCCGCCCGTGTGCGCGATCGCCTCGACCATGCCCGCCCGCGTGCCCAGGCGTGCGGTCTCGGCCCGCGCGCGGTGGACGAGGAAGATGGTGTAGTCGATGCCGAGCGCGACGAGGAA
>JAGQTL010000049.1 GCA_020439035.1 Leucobacter sp.
TGGCGATCGGGCCGATCTCCTTGCCCACCCAGTCGCGCAGCTGCTTGGCGATCGCCTTGGCCTCGTCGCCGGTCGGGCGCGGGCGCTTCAGGACCACGAAGGCGCAGATCGCCTCGCCGGTGGTGTCGTCCGGGCGGCCGACGACCGCGGCTTCGGCGACGAGCTCGGTGCAGCTGACCAGCGCGGACTCGATCTCCATCGTCCCCATGCGGTGGCCGGAGACGTTCAGCACGTCGTCGATGCGGCCGGTGATCGTGAAGTAGCCGGTGGTCGCGTCGCGCGTCGCACCATCGCCCGCGAGGTAGAACCGGCCCTTGAAATCCTCCGGCCAGTAGCTCTTGCGGTAGCGGTCGGGGTCGCCCCAGATCGTGCGGATCATCCCCGGCCACGGCTTGCGGACGACCAGGATGCCGCCCTGCCCGTTCGGCACCTCCTTGCCGGTCTCGTCGACCACCGCGGCGTCGATGCCCGGGAACGGCAGCGTGCACGACCCCGGCACCAGCGGCGTGGCGCCCGGCAGCGGCGTGATCATGTGGCCGCCGGTCTCGGTCTGCCACCACGTGTCGACGATCGGGCAGCGCCCGCCGCCGACGTTGGCGTGGTACCACTCCCAGGCGGCCGGGTTGATCGGCTCGCCGACGCTGCCCAGGATGCGCAGGCTCGACAGGTCGTAGCGCTTCGGGTGCACCGCCTCGTTGCTCTCGGCGGCCTTGATCAGGCTGCGGATCGCCGTCGGCGCGGTGTAGAACACCGTCACCTTGTGGCGCTCGATCATCTTCCAGAAACGCCCGGCGTCGGGGTAGGTCGGCACGCCCTCGAACACGATCTCGGTGCCGCCCAGCGCCAGCGGGCCGTAGCTGATGTAGGTGTGGCCGGTGACCCAGCCGATGTCGGCCGTGCACCAGAAGACGTCGCTCTCGGGCTTCAGGTCGAAGACGTCGCGGTGCGTGGCGGCGACCTGGGTGAGGTAGCCGCCGCTGGTGTGGAGGATCCCCTTCGGCTTCCCCGTGGTGCCGCTCGTGTAGAGGATGAACAGCGGGTTCTCGGCGGGGAAGCCCTGGGCGGCGTGCTCGCCGTCGTAGGCCGTGATCTCGTCCTCCCACCAGAGGTCGCGGCCGGCCTGCATGGCGATCTCGTTGCCGCAGCGCTTGACCACGAGCACCTTCTCGACCGAGCAGGGCCGGCCGTCCCCCGCGAGCGCGAGCGCATCGTCGACCGTGGGCTTGAGCGCCGAGACGCGGCCCTTGCGGTACCCGCCGTCGGCGGTGATGATCAGCTCGGCCTGGGCGTCGTCGAGGCGCGAGCGCAGGCTCTCGGCGCTGAAGCCGCCGAACACGACGCTGTGGGCGGCGCCGAGCCGCGCGACGGCGAGCATCGCGATGATCGTCTCGGGAATCAGCGGCATGTAGATGGCGACCCGGTCGCCGGCCTTCACGCCGAGCGCCGTCAGCATGTTCGCCGTGCGCTTGACCTCGTGCGTGAGCTCGCCGTAGGTGATGGTGCGGGTGTCGCCGGGCTCGCCTTCGAAGTGGAAGGCGACGCGATCCGCGAGCCCGTTGGCGACATGCCGGTCGAGGCAGTTCGCGGCCACGTTCAGCTCGCCGTCCTGGAACCATTTCGCGAACGGGGGGTTCGACCAATCGAGGGTCTGCGTGAACGGTTTGGTCCAGTGCAGCTCGCGGGCGCGGTCGGCCCAGTAGGCCTCGGGATTCTCCGCCGCCTGCCAGTAGATCGCGGGGTCGTTCAGGTTCGCCTGCGCCGTGAACTCGGCGCTCGGCGGGTAGACCTCGACGTCGAGCGAGTGGCTTTCGATGGTGCCAGTGGGTTCAGTCATGGACGCCGTCATCCTGTCTGTGCGGGTGGTTCGGCCGGGGTGCTCGGGCGCGTGCAGTCGCGTGCGCGGCCCGGATCCGGCGCGGATCGGGTGCCCGTCGAAGCCGGCGGGTGTTTGCAAGCGTAAAATATATTCTTCGCGCGGGCAAGTGTGCGACGCTATGTTTCCGCTGCGCATTCGGGCGCCGGCCGGGCGGCCCGCCGAGCGGCCCGTCGAGCGGCCCGCGTCTTGTTTTGGCGTTCACAGCGCGGCGGGTTCCCGGGATCCCGCGCCGTTCTCCACAGATTCGACCTCGCGAGGTTCCGCGCGGGCGGGGGGCGCTTGGCTGGTGGGATGACCCAGTCGCCGGCACCGCTGCGCTCGGCAGCCCTCGGTTACGAGGCCGGCCGGGCGCTCGGCGGCCTGCTGCCCGTCGTCGACGACCCCGAGCTGCGCGATCTCGTGATCCAGGTGTCGAGAGGTGCGGGCCGTCTCTGGCTCGATCGCGGTGACGGGCTGGTGCCGGTCCAGGGCTGGGAGATCCCGACCGAAGCGGTGCGCGGCCTTGCGGTCTCCCTCATCGCCGCGGGTGGCCGGCACCTCGACGAACTGCATCCGTGCGCCGATGTGCATCTCGGCGAGGGCATCCGGGCCCATGCGGTGCTGCCGCCGATCTCCGTCGGCGGCGCGGCCATCTCGATCCGCCTGCCGCGCCTCGAGGTGCCCGGCTTCTCGGAGCTCGTCGCCGGTGGTCTGTGCGATTCGTCCGTGGCCGGCTATCTCCGCGAGGCCGTTGCCGCGAAACGGAATCTGCTGCTGACCGGCGGCACGGCGACCGGAAAGACGACGCTCCTCGCCGCGCTCCTCGATCTCGTGCCGTCGGGTCAGCGGATCGTCACGATCGAGGATCTGGCCGAGCTCCGACTCTCGCATCCGCATCGCGTCGCGCTCGAGGCGCGACAGCCGAACGCCGAAGGCGCGGGCGAGGTGTCGCTCGAGCGCCTCCTGCGCGAGGCCCTGCGAATGCGGCCCGACCGGCTCGTGCTCGGCGAGTGCCGCGGTGCGGAACTCGTGACGATGCTCGCCGCGCTGAACACGGGGCACGACGGAGGTGCGGCGACGCTGCACGCGAGCCGCCTCGAGGGCGTCCCCGCACGGCTCGAGGCGCTCGGAGCGCTGGCCGGCCTCGACGCCGCGGCGCTCGCCCGGCAGGCTGCATCGGCCATCGACCTCGTCGTGCACTTGGACCGGGGAGTGGCCGGGCGGCGCCGCATCGGCGGCATCGGGCGGTTGCGAGTCGCCGGGGAGTCGCTCGCGATCGAGCGCATCGACCCGGCGCGACCGGATGGTGCCCTCGGAGGCCCGCCGCGGCGGCGGAGGCAGGCGTGAGCGCGCGCCGGCCGCGGCTCGCGACCCCGCTCGGCCATCGGCTGCGGCCCGCGATCCCGCTCGCGCGAGGCGGAGCCGCCCGACGGCAGGCGCAGGGGGAGCGAACCGTGCAGCTCGTGCAGCGGGCGACGGCGCTGCTGCGCGGGGGGATCTCCGCGAATCGGTTGTGGCGTGTGCTGCTGCTCGAGGCCGGACCCGGGCCGCCGGGCACCGACGGCGATGCGTCGGTGCAGCGCATCGCCCAGGAGATCGCCAGGGGTGAGCCCGGCGCCGACGCACTCGCTGCCGGTGGGCTCCCGGAGTGGCGCGTGCTCGCGGCGGTGTGGCGGCTGGCCGAGTGGAGCGGTGCGCCGCTCGTGCCCACGCTGGAGCGGTTCGGGCGGTCGCTGCATGAGCTCGAACAGCTCTCCGCGCGGAGGTCGGTGCTCCTCGCGGCTCCTCGTTCGACCATCCGACTGGTCGCCGTGCTGCCGCCCGCGGCGTTGCTGCTCGGGACGCTGTTCGGGTTCGACCCGTGGCAAGCGCTGGGCGATCCCCTCGCCGTGGTGGCGATCATCGCCGGAGCCATCATGCTGGTGATCGGCGTGCGCTGGGCTGGTGCGCTGACGCGGCGAGTCGCGGCCGCGGACTGGGTGGCGGGATGGGAGTTCGAGCTCGTCGCCATCGCCATCTCCGGAGGGATCCCGCCAGGCGCGGCGCTGCGCTCCGTGGTCGATTGCGCCGACCGGGCGCGGGCCGAGTGGGTGAAGCTCGCGGAACTGAGCCGCGATGGAGCCGTGCCGAGGGCGATCGCCGCGGCCGAATCCCTCGGCGCGCCCATCGGGCCGATGCTGCTCGGCGAGGCGGAAGCGCGGCGGGATCGCGCGCGGACCGAGCTCGAGGGGGCCGCCGAGCGCCTCGGCATCGGCGTGCTCATCCCGATCGGGGTGTGCGTGCTCCCGGCCTTCATCCTGCTCGGGGTCGTACCCGTGCTCGTGGCGATGATGCGCGGGGCGGGCCTCGGTTGAGCGCGGTGGTCGCTGGGGCGACTTGGTGCCGACGACTCGGTGCCAAGGGCTCGGTGCCGACGACTCGGCGTCCACAGCGCGGCCGCTCCGCGACTTATCCACGGAAAGCGGCGATTCGTCGAGACAGCGGGGAACGAGCCCCTTGGCGCCGCCAGTATGAGAGGTACCGGTGACCGCCGGGGCCGTGCATGTTCGAAAGGAGCCCTCATGACCGCGCACTTGACCCTGGTGCCCGCTCACCCCGACGAGTCCCGCGAGCGCACGCGGCGGAGCCCGAACTGGAGCCGTGCCGCCTGGGTGCCGCCTCTGCGGCTGCAGCGCGGGCTGCTCGAGCGCGTGCTCGACCACCTGCGAATGCCGCGGTGGCGTCGACCCGCCCGTGTCGTCACGGAACTGCGGCGCGATGATGCCGGCGCGGTCACTGCCGAGTACGTGGTCGTGGTCATGGCCGCGGTCGCCTTCGCCGGGCTGCTCGTCGCGATCCTTCGCTCGAGCGAGATCAGGCAGATGCTCGTCGACCTGGTGCAGAACGCCCTGTCGGCGGCGAGCTGAGCGATGCGCGGCGAGGGCCCGTGCGGTCACTGGCGCGAGCGGGGCGCCGTAACCGCGGAGTTCGTGATCGCGATGCCGGCGCTGCTCCTGGTGCTGGCGCTCTCGATCGGATCGATTGCCCTGGCGACCCAGCGTCTGACGCTCACGGCGGCGGCCGGTGAGGTGGCCCGTCTCGAGGCCCGGGGAGATCAGCCGGCGGCACGCGCGCGGGTGGCTGCGGACGGGTCGGTCGTCTCGGTGAGTCGCTCGCGGGACGGGCCGCTGCTGTGCGTCACGTTGCGCGGCCGGCCCGGCCCGGGATTGCTGAGCGCGATCCAGCTCGCGGCAACCGGATGCGCCGCGGTCGTCGTGGATGCGACGGAGCCGACCGCCGCCGCGCAAGGCGTAGCGTGGACCGCCCGGTAGGCGTGCCCGACCGAGGCCGAGCCTCGCGGGGTGCAGGGCAATGAGCGCACCCGTGCTCTCCGTTTGCGCGGTCGCCGCGCTCGCCCTTGCGCTCCCGGTCGTCGCGGCGTCGGGCGGGCTCGAAGCCCGGGCCCGGCTCGAGGCCGCATCCGACGCGGCTGCGCTCGCCGCATCCGACGCGCACGGCGGGTGGATCGAGGCGGAGCCGTGCGACCTCGCGGCACAGGTGCTGGCGCGTGCCGGGGCGAGCCTCGACGCGTGCGAGATCGACGAGTCGATCGGTGACGTTCGGGTACGCGCGTCCCTGCCGTACCTGCTCGGCGCGATCCGGGTGCGGGTGCACGCCGGGCCGCCGTTCCCATAGAGTTGTGCCAGAGTAGTGCCGATGCGGCGTCATCGCGACGCCGCTCCGGTGCCACTGCGGCGCTGATGCGCGACGGAGGAATGATCGGGTTCGGATCCCGCATCTTCGCTGCGTCGGGGAAGAAAAGGAGACAGGTGTCGACCAAGAAGCTCGTGATCGTCGAGTCGCCGACGA
>JAGQTL010000320.1 GCA_020439035.1 Leucobacter sp.
CTACGCGCGTCAGGCCGCGCGCCCGCACGGCGAGATCCACGCGGAGCTGCGCCGGCTCGGCGGCGGCCCGGAGGTCGCGCGCGCGACCGTGGCGCAGCTGCAGAAGCGCATCGAGATCGTGCGGGGGCGATTGCGGGGCTGAGCGTCAGCGGGCCGCGATGACGGCCTTGCCGACGACCAGCCCCTCGCACATGCGCTGCATCGCGAGCGGCACCTCGTCGAGGGAATACACTCGCTCGATCGCCGGCCGGATCGCCCCCGACGCAGCGCGGTCGCCGAGGTCGGCGAGACGATAGTTGGGCTTGTGCTGCAGCAGCTCGACCGTCTGCCCGCTCGGGGAGCGCGAGACTCGACGCCCGCGCAGCACGGCGCCGAGGATCCGCGTCAACGCGCCCCCGACCACCGTGTACCGCCCGCCATCGGCGAGGACGCGCAGCCCGTCGGTGATGGGACGATGCAGCTCGCAGTCGAGCACGACGTCGTACCGGGAGCCGGAACGGGTGAAGTCGGCGGCGCGGAAGTCGAGCACGTGCTCGGCGCCCAGCTCGCGCAGCAAGTCGAGCTTCGGGGCGGAATCGACACCAGTCACCTCCGCTCCGCGACTCGCCGCGAGCTGCACCGCAAACGATCCGAGCCCGCCGCCGGCGCCGTTGATCAGCACGCGGGAACCCCCGTGCACGTCACCGGGGTCATCGATCCCCTGGAGAGCGAGCACCGCAGCCTGCGGCATCGCCGCGGCGTCGCGATGCGAGAGCCCGGCCGGCTTGCGGGTGAGAGCCGCCTCCGGCGCGGCCACGTACTCGGCGAACGCGCCCCATCCGGAGGTGCTGAGATCGCCGAAGACCTCATCGCCCGGACGGAAGCGGGTCACCCCAGGTCCGACGGCCTCGACGACGCCGGAGATGTCCCCGCCGAGAATCCGCACGCGCGGGCGCAGCGGGCCGAGCGCGAGCCGGTTGATCGCTGCGCCCTGCAGGTTGTCGCGATCCCACGAGTTCACCGATGCCGCGTGGATGCGCACCAGCACCCGCCCGGCACCGTCCGGCCCGTCAACGCGCGGCGTCGCTACCTCGTCGAGCCGCAGCACCTCGGGCCCGCCGTACCGGTCGTAGACGACGGCTCTCACGCAGCCATCGTGGCATGCGCTCCGACGGCGCCGCGCCTCACTCCGCGCCGGCCTCTTCCAGGTCGACGATCGGGCCGGTCGGGGCGGGCATCCGCGCGAGGGTCGTCAGCACACGCGCCTCCGGCTGCGCGCCGCCCTCGTACCGGCGCAGCACCTCCTGCGCCTCGAGGGCGAGCTGGCGCAGCAGGTCCTGCGCGATCGCCGACTCGCGGCGAGGGCGGGATCCCTGGAGGCAGAACGAACCGATGACGTCGCCCTCGGAGGAGCGCAGCGGGTAGCCGGCGTAGAAGTTGATGAACGAGACGTCGACGAGCGGGTTGTCGGCGAACCGCGGGTCGCGCCCCGTGTTCGGGATGACGACCGGCTCGCCCGACTCGACCGTGTACTTGCAGAACGAGAGGTCGAGCGGGATCGACGGCGGCATCACGTCGGTGTTGTTGGCGTAGAACAGCCGGTCGCCGTCGACGAGCGACACGACCGCGAGCTCCACGCCGAACGAGCGCTGGGCGATGTCGGCGAGGCGGCGCAGGTCGGCGTCGCCCCCGACACGCGCGAGCTCGACGAGCTGCTCGGTGCCGCTCCACTGCCAGTCGCGACCGGCCAGCGGGGCGCGGGGCGCGGGGGTCGGGCGGTGCGCGAGCAGGCGCGGCGCGATGCCGAAGGCGAGCCGGTCCGCGAAGCGCTTGTAGGCCGCGCCGGGAGCGCCGCCGCTGTTGCCCGGAAGTTCGAGGCACGGCACGCCGCGGAGGGCCGCGACCCGCTGGAGCGCGGCGTTGAGGCGCTGGCGGTGCCGGTCGGTGATCCGCGCGACCAGTCCCTCGAAGGCGCCGAACGCGCTCACCGGCGGGATGCTGCCGAGCGCCACGACCGCCTCCGGCCGCAGCCGGGGCAGCACGTCGTCGAGCAGCCGCGAGAGCGCGCGCTCGAACTCGCGCACCGGCGTGAGGCGCAGGGCGTCGTTGAAGCCGAGCACGAAGACGAGGGCGTCGTAGCCGCCGAGCTCGTGATCGCCGATCCAGGCGCGGGCGGAGCGCACGTCCATCGATTCGGCGCCGATCAGGTCGACGTCGCACGCGCGATGGGTGTACTCGCCGACCGCCTCGGCGAGGCGGCCGGTCAACGCGAGCTGGTGGCTGAGCACCCCCCAGCCGTGGCTCGGACCGTTGCCGACGACGAGCACGCGGTCGGCGATCGGGTCGCCGCTGCGCACCGCGGGCACGTCGGTCGGCTGGGGGCGGCGGCGCTGGCGCAGCAGAGTGAAGGCGTACCAGGCACGGAGGGCGAAGCGGAGGGCGGAAGTCACGTGACGATCTCGGGAGTCGGTCGCGGTCGACGCGCAGCATCGACCGGGGGGCGGACGGGACTCCGACGTCGGGTTCATCGGAACGCTCCGACGCTACGTGGCCCCGGCGACGTCGCGCGCGTCCCCGAGGGAGGGGCAC
>JAGQTL010000321.1 GCA_020439035.1 Leucobacter sp.
GCCTCGCTCGTGCTCGACCTCGACGGCAACCCGCAGCCGGTCGTCGCCCGCACCGACAACTCGGAGCTCGAGGTGACCATCGGCGCCGACGGCTTCTCGTACACGCGCGAGGACGACGAGGTGAAGGGCTTCAAGCTCGGCGAGACGCTGTAACGCGGCCGCGCGCCTGCGCTCCGTGAGGAATCTGCGCGAGGTCAGCCCGATTCTGCCGAACGGGCTGACCCCGCGCAGTTCTCGCACGCACGGTCGACGGGGCAGGCGAGAGAGGATCAGGGTCGGGGTGCATCGCACCCCGACCCTTTCCGTGCTACTCGCCGAGCCTGCGGGGGAACGTCGCGACGATCCAGTACTCCGCCGGCTCCGCGCCCAGGGCTTCGAAGCGGTGCGGGCGGTCGCCCGGGTACGAGACGTAATCGCCGACGTGCGCAGTCACCGCGTCCTCGGCCGGCCCGAGCACGACGCTGCCGCGCGTGACCAGCACGTGCTCGAGCGACCCGCTGCCGTGGCTCGGCGAGGTCTCGTGCGTGCCGGCCTCGAGCGTCACGCGGTGGAACTCCACGACCGAGGGCCCGACGAGGGCCGTGCGCATGTGCTGCGCGACACTCGTCTCCCCCGAGATGTCCGATCCCTCGCCCGCCCGAACGATCACGGTCTCCGCCGCCGGCTCCACCGCATCGATCAGCTGCTTCACCTCGACCGACAGCGCCACGGCAAGACTGTGGATCGTGGAGAGCGTGGGGTTCGTCGACCCGGCCTCGATCTGCCCGAGCGTCGACTTCGCCACGCCGGAGCGCGCCGCGAGCTGCGCGAGCGACAGCCCGTGGGAGTGCCGCAGAAATCGCACATTGGCGCCCAGTCGCCCCGCCAGATCGTCCACGCATCCTCCTCGTCGGTCGCGGGGCACCGCCGGCATCCCCACTCGAGTCTTGCAGACTAGTATGACCGATACATCGGTACGTTTGTTCTGTATAGTGGTCTATATCGGTGCGGGTGCCGGCACGCGGCTCGTCGCACCGGGCAGCAACCGATGAGGGGCGAATCCCGAGGCGCCGACAAGACCGCAAGGAGTGACGATGACGACGCAGGCATTCATCGAGGGCATCACCCTCGACGAGCTCGAGAACGATCCCTACCCCATCTACGCGCGGCTGCGCCGCGAGGCGCCCGTCGCCTGGATACCGGCGGCGGAGGTCTGGTTCGTCACCGGCTTCGACGACTGCGCGGCGGTGGGCAGCGGCGAGCACGGGTTCACCGGCGGCAAGAACCACCCCACCCTGCAGCGGGTGTTCGGCGATCCGAACGTGCTCACCGCCGAGGGCGAGGAGCACGAGGATCTGCGCAAGGGCATCGACCCCTCGCTGCAGCCCCGATCCGTCAACGCCGTGATCGACGATCTCGCACGGCCGATCGCGCGGAAGTACCTCGCGCAAATCGCCGCCCGCGGCCACGGCGAGCTCATGGCCGAGTACTTCGAGCCGGTCAGCGTCGACGCACTCCGCGCAGTGATGGGGCTCGACGACCTGGTCGATTCCGATACGCTGCGGCGCTGGTTCCGCGACCTCAACGCGGGCGTCGCGAACTTCGGCCAGGACCCCGAGGTCTTCGCCATCTCCGACAGCATCTCGGCCGAGATCGAGGCGGTCGTGCGCCCGCGCTTCGCCCAGCTGCTCGAGCACCCCGACGACTCGATGCTCTCGCACATGCTGTGGGCCGGGCGCGAGGGCGGCGAGCCGCGGCCCGTCGAGATGCTGCTCCCCTCGCTCAAGGTGATGCTGCTCGGCGGCATGCAGGAGCCTGGGCACGCCGCGGGCAGCACGTTGCTCGGCCTGTTCGGCGAGCCGGAGCAGTGGCAGAAGCTGCTGGAGGATCCCGACGAGTACATCCCGCTCGCGGTGCACGAGGGCATGCGCTGGATCGCCCCCATCGGTGCCGTCGAGCGCGTCGCGACGCGCGACGTCGAGATCGGTGGTGCGACCATCCCGGCGGGCGCATTCGTGCAGATCGTGCTCGGATCCGCCAACCGCGACGAGACCCACTTCGACGACCCGGACCGCTTCGACATGGAGCGCTCCAACCGCGTGAACCAGGTCTTCGGCAACGGCGTGCACTTCTGCGCCGGCCACTTCTTCGCCCGGCAACTGCAGCGCATCATGTTCGAGGAGCTCCTGCCGGCGCTCCCCGGGCTGCGGCCCGATCCCGAGCACGAGCCGCTGGTGACGGGGTGGGTCTTCCGCGCGCCGAAGTCGCTGCCTGTTCTGTGGGATCCCGTGTCCGAGGCGGAGGCGGCCGCACTCGTGGCGCCGAGCGAAGCGGACCGTGCGTCCGACGCGGCACCCGGATCGGCCGGCCCCGTGCGCGTCGCCGGCGACCCGGATGCGCGCATGCTCCGCGTCGTCGCCATGCGCCACGAGGCCGACGGAGTCGTCTCCATCGAGCTCGCGGATCCGAGCGGCGAGCCGCTCGCGCCCTGGCGGCCCGGGGCCCATGTCGATCTCTGGCCGAGCCCGCAGCGCGCCGGCCAGTATTCGCTCGCCGGCGACCCGGACGACCGGCACCGCTATCGCATTGCTGTGCGGCGCGAGGAGCACAGCCGGGGGGTCTCGGACTTCGTGCACGATGAGCTGCGCGTCGGCGAGACCGTGCCGATCGGCGGCCCCCGCAACCACTTCGCGCTCGCGCCCGCGCGGCGCTACGTGTTCATCGCCGGCGGCATTGGCGTCACGCCCATGCTGCCCATGCTGCGCGCGGCCCACAAGGCGGGCGCCCAGGCCGCGCTCGTCTACTGCGGCCGCAGCCGCCGCACCATGGCGTTCCTCGCCGAGCTCGACGAGCTCTACGGCGGCGGCCGCGACGGCGGCGCACCCGGCGACGTGATCCGTATCCACGCGAGCGATGAGGGCCGCCGCGCCGACCTCGACACGATCGTGCGCGACGCCGCGGAGGCGGGCGCCGAGATCTACGCCTGCGGGCCCGAG
>JAGQTL010000322.1 GCA_020439035.1 Leucobacter sp.
GGCACCACGTGGTAGGTGAGGATCGTGGTCAGCAGGCCCGCGTTCGCCGGGTCCTTGAGGGACTCGACGGTCGCCGGGTCGAGCTTCGCGAACGCGTCGTCGACCGGCGCGAACACGGTGAACTCGCCGCCGTTGAGCGTGTCGACGAGGTTGACGTCGGGGTTCAGCTGACCGCTCACGGCCTTCACGAGCGTCGTCAGCATGGGGTTGTTCGACGCGGCGACGGCGACCGGGTCTTGCGACATGCCCTGGATCGATCCGGCACCCGACGGCACGGCCTCGGCGTAGGCGGCGCAGCCCGGGCCGACGAGGTTCGCGGCGGGGTCGTTCGTCATCGCGTCGGGCGTCGCCGACGGGGTCTGCTGCTCCATCGCGGCCGGCGACGACTCGGCGGGGGTCGACGAGCCCATCGAACAGGCCGACAGGGCGAAGGCTCCGGCGATGGTCAAGGTCAGAGCTGCGGTGATCTTCTTCTTGGTGCTGAGCATGATGCCCTCCGTTGATCGGGAGTGATCGAGCGATCGAGGTCGATCGGAGGCTGCGGGACTGCGGCCTCGAGACTTGTTCGGAGCGCTGCCCAAATCGGATTGCCACGGGTTTCGAGCAATCCGAAACCCGGTCGGCTGCGAACCAATCCCGACAGAGACGGGATGGTCATGGACCTCATCATCATCGGCCTGCTGGGCGGGCTCATCACCGGCATCTCGCCGTGCATCCTGCCGGTACTGCCGGTCATCTTCCTCACCGGGGGCGCGCAGTCGGCGCGGTTCGAACCGCAGACCGCCGACACCGACGGCGCGGGGCGCGCGGCGGCATCCCGCACGCTTCGGGCGCGCCGCAGCCGGCCGTACCTCGTGATCGCGGGGCTCATCACGAGCTTCACGCTCGTGACCCTCGTCGGCTCGCTGCTGCTCGGGCTGCTGCACCTGCCGCAAGACGTCATCCGCTGGGTCGGCATCGCGGTGCTCGTGCTCATCGGCGTCGGCCTGATGGTGCCGCGGTTCGAGCAGCTGCTCGAGAAGCCGTTCCAGTGGATCCCGCGCAAAGAGGTCGCCAACAGCGGCAGCGGGTTCGGGGTCGGACTCGCCCTCGGCGCCGTGTTCGTGCCATGCGCGGGGCCCGTACTCGCTGCGATCATCGTCGCCGGCGCCACCGGCCGCATCGGCCTCGACACCGTGCTCTTGACCGCTTCATTCGCGATCGGAGTCGCGGTGCCGCTTCTCGTGTTCGCCCTCGCCGGGCGCGGCGTGATCGAGCGCATACGCGCGTTCCGCACCCGCGAGCGGGGCCTGCGGATCGCCGCGGGCGTCGCGATGCTCGCCCTCGCCGTGGGGCTGGTCTTCAACGTGCCTCAGCAGTTGCAGCGGCTGCTGCCCGACTACACCGCGCAACTGCAACGCGACCTGACCGACAACGATCAGGCCGCGCAGGCGCTCGGGCTCGGCGGGCTCGTCACCGACGAGAACCGCGACCTCGACAACTGCACGAACGGCGCCGACGAACTGCAATCGTGCGGCACGGCGCCCGCGATCCGCGGCATCGACTCGTGGCTGAACACTCCCGGCGGCGAGGCCATCGACCTGGAGAGCCTTCGCGGCAAGGTCGTGCTGATCGACTTCTGGG
>JAGQTL010000323.1 GCA_020439035.1 Leucobacter sp.
TTCGACCACAACCGCATCGTCGAGTACGCGCTGTGGCGGCTGCGCACCAAGATGGAGTACTCGCGCATCGCGCACGCGCTGCTCGGCGAGACGTTCACGCTCGCGGAGCTGCGGCAGGTGTACGAGGCGGTGCTCGATCGCGAGCTCGACCCCGCCAACTTCCGCCGCCAGATGGAGGCGTCCGGCGCGATCGTGCCGACCGGGCAGCGTCTCACCGGCGGCCGCCACCGCCCGCCCGCCCTCTACCGCTACGACGCAGGCGACGCGCTCGTCGACAACGGCCCGCTGTCGCGCGTCGCATCCCCGTCCGACGGCCGGCCCGCCGACCGCGCCCCCGAACTGACCCCTGCGATCGGCGCAGGGAGCTGAGAGAAGAAGCACCATGACCAGCATCGACATCGCGATCCGCACCAAGCCGGACGACGCGTGCAGCACCGACCTCGCCAAGGGGCCGTGGGAGTTCGACCCGATTCCGGGCTATGGGCCCGGATCGAGCATGCACGACGTGATCCCGACGGGCAGCCCCCGCCAGGGCGAGATCCCCGCCGAGTACCGCGACGCGCCGACCGACGAGCTGCACGCGCGCATCCGCGCGGCGAAGGCCACCCTCGGCGACAAGGTCGTCATCCTCGGCCACTACTACCAGCGCGACGAGATCGTGCAGCACGCCGACTTCCTCGGCGACTCGTTCATGCTCGCCAACGCGGCGCAGACCGTGCCCACCGCCGAGACCATCGTGTTCTGCGGCGTGCACTTCATGGCCGAGACGGCCGACATCCTCGCCCGCGGCGACCAGGACGTGATCCTGCCCAACCTCGCGGCGGGCTGCTCGATGGCCGACATGGCCGACGAGGACTCGGTCGAGGCGGCGTGGGCCGAGCTCGAGGCGCTCTACGGCACGGAGCCGGATGCCGACGGCAAGCAGCCGATCATCCCCGTCACCTACATGAACAGCTCCGCCGCGCTCAAGGCGTTCTGCGGGCGCCACGGCGGCATCGTCTGCACCTCGTCGAACGCCGAGACCGTGCTGGAGTGGGCGTTCGAGCGCGGACAGCGCGTGCTGTTCTTCCCCGACCAGCACCTCGGCCGCAACACGGCGAAGAAGATGGGAATCCCCGTCGAGCGGATGCCGATGTGGAACCCGCGCAAGCCGATGGGCGGCAACGCCCCCGACGACCTGCTCGCCGCGCGGGTCGTGCTGTGGCACGGCTTCTGCTCGGTGCACCGCCGGTTCACCGTGGCGCAGGTGGAGCAGGCCCGCGCCGAGCACCCGGGGGTCCGCGTCGTCGTGCATCCCGAGTGCCCGATGGAGGTCGTCGACATCGCCGACGAGGCCGGATCGACGGAGTACATCCGCAAGGCCGTCGAGGAGGCGACCGAGCCGACGACGTTCGCGATCGGCACCGAGGTCAACATGGTGAACCGCCTCGCGGAGGAGCACCCGCAGCACACCATCTTCTGCCTCGACCCGGTGATCTGCCCGTGCTCGACGATGTACCGCATCCACCCCGGCTA
>JAGQTL010000324.1 GCA_020439035.1 Leucobacter sp.
CTTCTCTACCGGCTTTGCCGCGACGCGTGCGCGGCGCGATCGTGACGGGCGGAGTCGTGCTGGGTGCGCTTGCGGTGGTCGCGGTACCAGGCTTGCTCTCACTCTTTCTGCAGCTCTTCGCTCCCAGTGGAGACGCGAGCACCCAATCCAGAACCAACGCCCTCGCGCGACTGCCCGAGTTCGTCTCCGAATCGCCGTTGTTCGGAACGGGGTTCGGCACCTTTCTGCCGCGTTATTACATCTTCGACAACGCTTGGGCCATGATGCTCGTCGAGCTCGGCATCCTGGGCCTGCTCGCCTTTGCAGCGCTGTTCATCACCTCGATCTACTCGGCCGAGCGCGCGGTGCGGCAATCCGCCGACGAACGGGCCAAGCTCTTCGGGCACATGCTCTCTGCCTCCGCGCTGACGATCGCCGTGGTGTTCGCGTTCTTCGATGGCTTGTCGTTTCCAATCGCAGCCGGCTTCGCGTTTCTGATCTTCGGGCTTTGCGGTGCCCTCAGTACCGCCGTCCATGAAGAGACGCTCCTGGCCACAGTCGACACACCTGAGCAGCGCATGAGTCGACGACTGGCTGACCGGCGGGCCAGAACACGCCGGGCCAGGTCGAGGTAATTCGATGGCACGCACACCGACCACGGCTCGCGAGTCGGCGGGCCGCCGTACGGCTGGGCTGATCGTGGTCGCAGCAATCTACGTGATTGGTGTGGGCGTCGTCGTGTTGTGGCCAACCCCGGTGACGGCGCATTTCGAGGCACTTCTTGGTCGGATGCATGGCTGGCTTCCGTGGAGCGACAAGGCGCTGGAGTTCGGCGCAAACGTGCTGATGTTCGTGCCCGCAGGTTTGCTGGCCGGACTGTTGCTGCCTCCTCGACGGCGATGGCTCGCCGTGGTTGGAGGCGTGTTGGTGTCGGTGTTGATCGAGTTCGTTCAAGGAGAACTGTTGCCGGACCGGTTCGCGAGCGTGCGCGATGTGGTCGCGAACTCCGGGGGTGTGTTGGTCGGTGTCGTGGTGGCGATCGTGCTGCGCCATCGCCGCCGGCGGCGGGGGCCCGAGGGCGCTCGTGCGCAACATCCCGGTGACCGTCGCGGCTGAGGCAAGTCCCCTATGCGTGCATTCAGCCGAGGCCCGTCGGTAACGGACGCACCCGTTCAGTATTCAGCCCAGTCAGAGGCGCAACCGCACTATTGTGTCGGCGGAGTCACTCACCGCACAATGACCTGACGACCCAGGAACGAGGCCGATCGTGCACATCCTATTCATCGGTTCGCCTAAGACTGCCGCCGCAGCGTCGAGCGAAGCAGTTGGGACGCTCGCTTCGGCGCTGGAGCCGCACCATGTCGTGAGCACCATCGAGGTGCGCGCACCCGAGCCGCGCTCCGGGTTTCTCGCGCGGCTTTCGCCGGGCGAGGGTTCGGAGCCCTCGAAGCGATTCCTCGAAACGGTGCTGGCCAGCGATCGGGTGGTCACCAACGGATGGGATGCGCTGCTGGCCTTCGAACGATTGAACCTGGTCGCAGATCTGCACCTACTGGACGACTTCGGCCAACTTCTTCCGGGCAGCGCCAAGCACGATCCGGCGCGTTCCTTCGAGCTGCTGAATCGCGCACGGACGATCGTCGCCACCAGACGGGAAGACGTCCGCGCCATGCGCGCTCAGGGCCGGTTCGCCTTCGAGTTCCTCGGCGACAGGCAGGTCCCCGACGATCCATGGCCCGATCGGCAGAATGTCGAAACGCAGGATCTTCGGTCCTGGTTCGAGTCGTTGCCGGCCGGCGAACGAAGCGCCGTGTCGCTGGCCGAGGCAGTAGCGAGCGTCGCTCCCCGCGCGCTGGTCGATCTCGCGGCTCTGGTCGATCTCTGTCTCGACGGAAGCCACGAGGGCCGGGTGCAG
>JAGQTL010000050.1 GCA_020439035.1 Leucobacter sp.
GACTTGCCCGATCCCGACTCGCCCACGACGGCGACGATCTCGCCGACCCGAACCTCGACGCTCGCCTCGCGCAGCGCCTGCACGCGGCCGAAGCTCTTCGACACGCCGCGCGCCTCGAGCAGCGGTGCGGCGGGTGTGCCGTGGTCGGCGCCTGCGGAGGCATCGGCCTCACTGGCCGCCTCGCCGCGGCCGGCGGCCTTGGAGCCCCCGGCGGCCTCGGTGATCGACGGGTTCGCCTCGAGCAGCGCGCGCGTGTAGGGGTGCTGCGGATCGACGAGCACCCGGTCGGCCTCGCCCCGCTCGACCACCTCTCCCGCGCGCATCACGTAGACCTCGTCGGCCCGGCCGGCGACGACGCCGAGGTCGTGCGAGATGAGGATGAGGCTCATGCGGTGCACGCGCTGCAGCTCGCGCAGCAGGTCGAGCACCTCGCCCTGCGTGCTCGCGTCGAGTGCGGTCGTCGGCTCGTCGGCGATCAGCAGCCGCGGCTCGGCGGCGAGAGCCGCGGCGATCGCGACGCGCTGCCGTTGGCCGCCCGAGAGTTCGGAGGGGTAGCGGCGGGCGACCTCCGCGGGGAGGCTCACTTCGGCGAGGCGCCGCGCGACCTCCGCCGCGAGCTCGGCCCTGCCGAGGGCCGCGCGCCCGGTCTCGCGCAGACGGGCGCGGATCGTGGCGCCGATCTGCTCGCCGCAGCGCATCACGGGGCTCAGGCTCGTGAACGGATCCTGAAGCAGCAGCACCGCCTGCCGGCCGCGCACGCGCGCCCACTGCGCGGGGCTCTCGCTGCCGAGATCCCAGCTCGCGCCCTCGCCGTTCGCGTCTCCCACGCCTGCGCCACCGGTGCGATCCGCACCGTTCGCCTCGCCCTCGCCCGTGCTGCCGCCCGTGTCGCCGCCCGCGTCGCGACCCGCGACGATCTCGGCCCTGCCGCTGCCGCGTGTGCCGCGGGGCAACAGCCCGGTGAGCGCGCGCGCCGTCATCGTCTTGCCCGATCCGGATTCGCCGATGATCGCGAGCATGCGGCCCGCGGGCACCGCAAGGTCGAGCGGGTGCACGATCGGCCCCGCCGGGCCCTCGACCGCCACGCGGGTCGCGACGAGGCCGGGCGCGCGGTTGGGCGCGCGGTCGGGAGTCTGCGCGTTCATTCGAGCCCCCGTTCGCGCAGGCGCTCGCCCAGCTGGTCGCCCAGCAGGTTGATCGCCATGGTCACCAGGATGATGAGGAGGGCCGGCACGACGAGCATCGCCGGGTTGTCGACGATGACCGCCCGCCCGTCGGAGATCTGGCGCCCCCAGTCGGGGGTGCCCGGGGCGACGCCGATACCGAGGAACGAGAGCGACGAGAGCGTGACGAGCGCGATGCCCACGTTGAGCATGAGGTTTGTGAGGATGAGCGGCCACACGTTGGGCACGATGTGCCGGTACATGATGCGAGCGGGGGAGAGCGAGAGCATCTGCGCGGCCTCGACGTAGGGGCGCGGCGCCTGCTCGGTCACGCCGGCGCGCACGATGCGGATGTCCGAGGGGCAGAACAGCACGATGAGCATGGCGACCGTGACCCAGTAGCCCGCGCCGAAGATACCGGCGACCACGATCGCGACGAGCATCACGGGGAGCGAGAGCAGCACGTCGACGATGCGCCCGATGATCGTGTCGGTGGCGCCGCCGAGGTAGCCCGCGAGCGTGCCGAAGATCACGGCCAGCACCATGGATCCCGCCGCGATCGCCACGGGGCCCGTCACTGCCGAGCCGGTGCCGGCCAGCGTGAGCATGAGCACGTCGCGGCCGAGCTCGTCGGTGCCGAGGAGGTGGCCGGGGCTGCCGGGCGGCAGTAGCGAGTCGAGGATGCTCTGCTTCGTCGCCGCGTCGGTGAGCGTCGGGGAGATCACGGCCAGCACGGCGACGGCGATGAGCAGCACGAGCGAGGCCGTGGCGACCCAGTCGCGTCTCGGACGTCGGCCGGAGAAGTCGGCGCCGGGGACCGGCAGCAGCGAGGTGCGGGGGCGTCGGTTGCCGGTGGCGCTCATCGGTTCAGCTCCTTCGCCCGCACGCGCGGATCGAGGGCCAGGTAGCTCAGGTCGACAGCGATCGTGATGAAGGCGATCGCCGCCGCCACGAGCAGGGTGACGGCCTGCACCACGGGTAGGTCCTTGAAGAACACCGCCTCCTGCAGCAGCGAGCCGATGCCGGGCAGCGCGAAGACGGTCTCGACGATGATCGTGCCGCCGACGATGAAGGTGAGGATCAGCCCGGCGCCCGTGACGATCGGGATGAGTGCGGCGCGCAGCGCGATCCGGCGCACCTCGTTCTCGCTGAGGCCTCGCGAGCGCGCGAAGGTCACGGCGTCGCTCTGCAGTTCGCGCAGCACGGCGGCCCGTGTGAGCCGCTGGAGGATCGCGCCGATGCCGGCGGCGAGCGCGACGGCCGGCAGCGTGAGATGCCAGAGCACGTCGAGCGGCCCGGACCCGCGGCCGTAGGCGGGGAAGAGTGGGATCAGCATGGCGAAGAGGTAGAGCAGCAGGATCGCCAGGGCGAAGGACGGGGCGCTCAGCCCGAGCAGCGCGAGCGCGTTGAGGGCGCGGTCGCTGCGCTGCCCCTCACGGGCCGCGCTCAGGATGCCGAGCGGGATCGCGGCGACGGCGGCCGCGACGAAGGCGAGGAGTGCGAGCGCGACCGTGGTGCCGATGCGCGATCCGATCGCGACCGAGACGGGTTGCTGCAGGCGGATCGACGTGCCGAAGTCGCCGCGCAGCGCCGCCCACAGCCAGTCGAAGTAGCGGGTGAGGAACGGTTCGTCGAGGTGGTACTGCAGCCGGATCTGGGCGACCGCTTCGGGGTTCGCGGGGCGGTTGCCGAGCAGCGTCTTCACCAGGTCGCCGGGAGCGAGGTAGAGCAGTGAGAACGTGAGGAACGAGATGAGGAGGCGGATGACGAGCACGCCGGCAAGCCGGATGGCGAGGGTGCGTGCGAGCACCCCCGCCATCCGGCCACGCGGGCTAGGAGCCGACTTCGGCGGCATAGAGCTGCGCGCCCCAGGGGCCCAGGAAGGTGAACGGGCTGAAGTCGCGCACACCCACGCCGTTGTCGAGGTAGGTGATCGTCTGGCCCCACCACAGCGGCGCGTTCACGGTCTGCTCGGCGCCGAGCTTCTCGAGCTCGAGCAGCTTGCCGATGCGCTCGACCGGGTCGGTCGCGGCCCCCGCCTCGTCGACGAGTCGCTGGGCCTCATCGCTCACGAAGGCGTTCGGGTTGTCGGCGCCCAGCAGGTAGCTGTTCACCTCGCCCGGATCGCCCGTGGTCGAGAAGTACCACATGAAGCCGACGCCGTGCTCGCCGTCGCCGATGGTGTTCAGCCACTCCTCGATCGGGATCTCGCGCACGGTGAGGGTGACGCCGATCTGCTTCAGGTTCTCGGCGAGCGCCTGGGCCGCCGTGCCGAGCTGCGGGCCGGTGTTCGGGTAGGTGAGCTCGGCGGTGAGACCGCTCGCGCCGGCCTCGTCGAGCAGCTGCTTCGCGGCGTCGAGGTCGAAGTCGTGCTGCGGCAGCTCGGCGAGCTTTGCGCGCGCCTCGTCGGGGCCGTAGGCGGCGCCGAGCGATTCGGGCGTCATGATCGCCGTGGCGACCTCGCCGTACCCGCGCAGCAGCTTCTCGGCCACGGCGCCGCGATCGAACGCCTGCGCGAACGCCTGGCGCACCTTCGGGTTGTCGAACGGCGCCACGCGCTGATCGAAGATCAGCCCCACGTACGAGAGGTCGTTCACGGCCTCGATGCGGCCGTCGCCGATCTTCTCCCACTGCTGCGCCTGGTTGATCGGCACGTTGAAGGCGATATCGATGTCGCCCTTCTGCGCGGCGAGGAGGCGGGTGTTCTCATCAGGAATGAAGTTGACGCGGATCTCCTTCACCTTCGGCAGCTCGCCCCACCAGGTGTCGACGCGCTCGAGCGTCACGTGCGAATCGGGCTGGAACTCCGTGACCTCGTACGGGCCCGTGCCGAGCAGCAGCGAATCGGCGGTGCCGACCGCGCCGTCGTTCTGCTCCCAGAACTTCTGCTGGGTGACGACGAGCGCGCCGACGTTCGCGAGTGTCGCGAGGAACGCGGGATCCGGCTTCGACGTGGTGATCGTGATCTCGCGGTCGCCCGTCACCTCGGCCGATTTCAGCGTGGTGAGGTACCAGGAGGTGCTCGGCGACGCCTCGGCGTCAGCGGCCTGGTTGAGACTGAAGATCACGTCTTCGGGGGTGACGGCATCGCCGTTCTGGAACTTCGCGTCGTCGCGGAGATGGAAGACGTAGGTGTTGGGGTCGGGGGTCTCCCAGGAGTCCGCGAGCGCCGGGACGAATGCGCCCTGGGCGTCGAGGGCGACGAGCCCCTCTTGCACGGTGGCTGCCAGGTAGTAGTTCAGGATGCCGCCCTCTTGCCCGATGTAGAGGTTCGCGAGCGAGCCGGGGAAGGCGACCGTGAGGCTCTCGATCTCCTGGCCCGTGTCGACGAGCGGGCGCGGCGAGGTCGAGTCGCTCGATCCCGTGCCACCCGCGCAGGCGCTGAGCAGCAGAGCGGCGGCGGCGGCGAGCGCCGTGATGACGGTGCGCGCGGTGCGCATTCTGGGCGGTGAGGGGTGCATGAGGGTGCTCCTTTGGGCTCTGGGCGACGGCTACGGTGCCGGTCGGCGAAGTCCACCGTTGGTCATAGGTTAGCGGGGGGCTCCGACATCCACTGCGGATATCTCGTCATGTTTCCTATGCGCCCGGGTTATCGATCAGCCGCGCTCGCTAGACTGGGTCGGTATCTGCCTGCGAGGAACAGAGGAGGGGCTGAGATGCCCGCGGTACTCATCACCGGCGCTCAGTGGGGCGACGAGGGCAAGGGACGGGCGACCGACCTGCTCGGCAGCCGCGTCGACTACGTGGTCAAGTTCAACGGCGGCAACAACGCCGGGCACACGGTGGTCGTCGGCGACGAGAAGTACGCGCTGCACCTGCTGCCATCCGGCATCCTCACCCCCGGTGTCACGCCCGTGATCTCGAACGGCGTCGTGGTCGACCTCGAGGTGCTGAAGGGCGAGCTGGATGCCCTGTCGGCGCGCGGCGTCGACGTCTCGCGGCTGAAGATCAGCGCCAATGCCCACGTCATCACCGCCTACCACCGCACGCTCGACAAGGTGACGGAGCGGTTCCTCGGTAAGCGCCAGATCGGCACGACCGGGCGCGGGATCGGCCCTGCGTATGCCGATAAGATCAACCGCGTCGGCATCCGCATCCAGGACATCTTCGACGAGGGCATCCTGCGGCAGAAGGTCGAGGCCGCGCTCGACTTCAAGAACCAGGTGCTGGTCAAGATCTACAACCGCCGCGCCATCGAGGTCGACGAGGTCGTGGACGACCTGCTCGGGTTCCGCGATCTGCTGGCACCCATGATGTGCGACACCGGACTGCTGCTGCACGAGGCCATGCAGGCGGGCAAGACGATCCTCTTCGAGGCGGGCCAGGCGACCATGCTCGACATCGATCACGGCACCTACCCGTTCGTGACGAGCTCGAATGCGACCGCCGGCGGAGCATCCACCGGCTCCGGCCTGCCCCCGCACGCCATCGACCGCGTCATCTCTGTGGTCAAGGCCTATGCCACGCGCGTCGGCGCGGGCCCGTTCCCCACAGAGCTCTTCGACGAGTCGGGCGAGTACCTCCGGGCGCAGGGCTTCGAGTTCGGCACCACGACCGGGCGCCCGCGCCGTTGCGGATGGTACGACGCCCCCATCGCCCGGTACGCGGCGCGCATCAACGGCGTCACCGACTTTGTGCTCACGAAGCTCGACGTGCTCTCGGGCCTCGAAACGATCCCGGTCTGCGTGGCCTACGAGGTGAACGGCGTGCGCCACGACGAGGTGCCCGTGAACCAGAGCGATTTCCACCACGCGACCCCCGTCTACGAGGAGTTCCCGGGCTGGAGCGAAGACATCTCGGGCGCACGCCGCTTCGAGGACCTGCCGCAGAACGCGCAGGATTACATCCTCGCGCTCGAGGGGATGAGCGGCGCACGCATCTCGGCCATCGGCGTCGGGCCCGAGCGCGAGCAGGTCGTGGTGCGCCACGACCTCCTGGACTGAGCGAAGGATCGCGGAGCACCATGAGCGAAGAGACCCCCGAGGCGCGCCTGGCGTCCCTGCGCGCGAGCATCGACAACATCGACGCCGCGCTCGTGCACATGCTGGCCGAGCGTTTCCGCTGCACGCAGGAGGTCGGCCGGCTGAAGGCCGAGCATGCCATGCCGGCATCCGATCCCGCGCGCGAAGCGCGGCAGACGGCGCGCCTGCGCGCGCTGGCCGAGGATGCGCACCTCGATCCCGAGTTCGCCGAGAAGTGGTTTCGTGGTCGCCGAGGTGATCCAGCACCACACGAGGATCGCGGAGAGCGCGGCGCAGAGCGACGCGGAGTGACGCGGAGTGACGCTGAGTGGCGCGCAGCGAGGCTGATCGACGCTGCGTCGCGCCGACTGAGGCAAGGCTTGGCTGTGATGCGCCGGCACGCAGACCTCGGCAAGATAGAGGGATGGGCACGTTTCGCGCGGCCGTTCGCCGTTATCCGCTCGTCGCGGCGACGCTCGCCGTGGCGCTCATTGGCCTGATCCTGCTCGCGACGCCGGCTCGGCCGGTCGCGGCCTGGCTCGTCGGCGGCTTCGCGCTCGCGGTCGCCCTCTGGGAGGCCATCGGCATGATCCGCAGCCTCCTCCGGGGCCACGCGGGTCTCGACATCCTCGCGGTCACCGCGATCACAGCGGCCGTGCTGGTCGGTGAGCCGTGGGCGGCGCTCGTGGTCGTGCTGATGCTCACCGGCGGCGCCGCGCTCGAGGACTACGCGGAGAACCGATCCAAACGCGAGCTCACGGCGCTGCTCGCGCGCGTGCCCCAGCGTGCGACGCGGCTGCTGCCCGCCGGTGCGGGGGTCGGTGCGGGGGCCGATGCTGGGACCGAGGCGGGGGCCGGAGCCGGTGCCGCAGCCGCAGCCGGTGCCGGGGCCGCGCCCACCGTACGGCCGGCGCTCGCCGTCGACGGCGGGCTTCCTGAGCGCACGGAGCAGGTGCCGGTCGACGAGATCCGCGTCGGCGATGAGCTGCTGGTGCGCCCGGGCGAGCTCGTGCCGGTCGACG
>JAGQTL010000325.1 GCA_020439035.1 Leucobacter sp.
GGCGCTCATGCTCGGCTCCCCAGGGCCAGGCCCGCGGCGACCGGAAGTCCCGCGGGATCGTCGTTCAGCTGCTCGGTGTCGACGGTGCGCGCGATCGCGAGCCCCTCGATGCTCTTGGGCACCCCGACCGGGAGGCGCAGCGCGTCGGCGAGGGCGTTCGGCAGCCCGCCGAGCTGGGCCCCGCCTCCCGAGACCAGCACCCGCTCGATGCGCAGGCCCGGCCGCGAGTTGAGGAAGTAGCTCAGCGTGTTGCGCACCGCGCCCAGCAGGTCGCCGGTGGAGGCGTGGATCGCCTCGACGGCGACCGCCCACTCGGCGGGAACCTGCTCGCGCGCGAGACCGATGCCGCGCTTGATGCGGTCGGCCTGCTCGGCGTCGATCGACAGGCGCGACTGGAGCGCGAGATCCACGTCGCCGCCGCCGTTCTGCATGATGCGCACGAACTGCGGCACCCCGTCGTTCGCGACCACGACGCTCGTGGTGACCGCGCCGATGTGCACGAGCGCGACGACGCCGCGGGCGTCGGCGCTGGCGAGGAACGCGCGGGAGAGGGCGAAGGGGATGAGGTCGACCTCGACGGGCGCGAGCCCGGCCGCCGACACGGCGTCGACGTTGGCCAGCACCGCCTCCTTCATCGCGGCGACGAGCAGCCCGTTGACCATCTCGCCGCCGTCGGCCTTGACGACCGAGACGGGGTAGTAGTCGAGGATCGCGTCGGCCACCGGCACCGGCAGCAGGTCCTGCACCTGGAAGGGCAGCGACTCGCGGATGCGGTTCAGCGGCTGGTTGGGCACCGTGAGATCGCGCACGAGCACCCGCTGGTTGCCCATGCCGAGCACGACGCGCTTGGTCTTGAACCGGCCCCGGCTCCACAGCTGCTTGAGCGCGGCGGAGACGGTGCCCGGCTCGATCACCTCGCCGCGCTGCACGGCGGTCGCCGGCACGCGCAGCGACGCGTAGCGCACGAGCGTCGGGCGCGCCTTGCCGGCGTCCTGGATCTCCGCGGCGCGGATGACCCCGTGCCCGAAGTCGAGGCCCACGATGGTCCCTGACATCTCTCTTCCCCCCTCTTGTCCTCGACTCGGCGGAGTCGCGGTCTTCCTGCCCGGCTCAGGCGAGCCCGGCGAGCTCCAGATAGCCGGCAGCGATGGACGCCCCGGCGACGATTCCGATCCACGCGCCCGCGAACATCCACGGCCCGAACGGGATCGCCCGCTCGCGCGCGCGCCGCACGGCGAGCACGACGAGTCCCACGACACCGCCGAGCACGAACGCCGACGCGACGCCCACGATGAGCGCGGGCCATCCCGCGTAGCCGAGCGCGAGGCCCAGCACTCCGGCGAGCTTGACGTCGCCCATGCCCATGCCGCCCGGATAGATCAGCGCGAGCACGAGGTAGAACGCGACGCTCGCGAGCGCCCCGACACCCATCGGCAGCAGACGCTCGGTCTCCCCGCCCAGCAGCGCCGCCGCTGTGAAGAGCACCCCGACGACGAGATACGACGGCAGCACGATCGCGTCGGGCAGGCGCCGGGTGTCGAGGTCGATCGCGGCGAGCGCGACGCTGATCGCCGCGAGGTAGAGCCAGCCGAGCAGCGCGACCACGCCCGACGCGACCGCGAGCGGTGAGCCGGCCGCGAGGATCCCCGGCACGGCCCAGAGCCCGACGAGCACGAAGGCGAGCCCGGTGAGCGCCTCGACCGCGGGATACCGCGCCGAGATCGCGGTACGGCAGTCGCGGCAGCGCCCGCGCAGCAGCAGCCACGACAGCACCGGCACGTTGTCGCGCGAGCGGATCGCGGCGCCGCACTGCGGGCAGGCCGAGGCGGGGCGCACGACCGAGAGTCCGGCCGGCACCCGGTAGACGACGACGTTGAGGAACGAGCCGAT
>JAGQTL010000326.1 GCA_020439035.1 Leucobacter sp.
GGCGAGGACAACCGCAACGTCGCGCGCTTCGGCGCGCTGCTCGCCGGGTTCCCCACGACCGTGACCGGCGTCACCGTGAACCGCCTCTGCGCCTCATCGCTCGAGGCGGTGATCCAGGGGGCCCGCGCGATTGAATCCGGTGACGCCGAGGTGATCCTCGCGGGCGGCGTGGAATCGATGAGCCGCGCGCCCTTCGTGGTCGAGAAGTCGGGCCGCCCGTGGCCGGCGGTGGGCAACCAGACGATGTGGAACACCGCCATCGGCTGGCGCATGACCAACCGTGCGCTGCCAACGCACTGGACCATCTCGAACGGCGAGGCGGCCGAGAAGGTGGCGCGCGGCTGGGGGATCACCCGCGAGGAGCAGGATGCCTTCGCCGTGCGTTCGCACGAGCTCGCCGCTGCCGCCTGGGCGGCCGGCCGCTACGACGCCGAGATCGTGCAGATCCCCGGGGCCGAGCTCGCGCGCGACGAGGGCATCCGCGACGGATCCACCGTGGAGAAGCTCGCGGCCCTCAAGCCGCTCTTCGCGGCCGACGGCTCGGTGACCGCGGGCAACTCCTCGTCGATCAACGACGGCGCCTCGGCGGTGCTGCTGGGCGCGGAGGGCGCGCTCGACGGCGAGCCGCTCGCCCGGATCACGGGGCGCGCCGCGCACGGCGTCGACCCCGATGACTTCCCGATCGCCCCGATCGAGGCGGCCAACAAGGCGCTTGCCCGCGCCGGCCGCAGCTGGGCCGATGTCGACCTCGTCGAGCTGAACGAGGCGTTCGCCTCGCAGTCCCTCGCCTGCGCGAAGGGCTGGCCCGAGCTCGACCCCGCAAAGCTGAACATCCACGGCGGCGCCCTCGCCATCGGGCATCCGCTCGGGGCGTCGGGTGGCCGCATCATCGGGCACGCGGCCCACGAGCTCGCGCGCCGGGGCGGCGGCGTCGCGGTCGCCGCGATCTGCATCGGCGTGGGCCAGGGCCTCGCGGTCGTGATCGAGCGGTAGGGCGGTACTCGGGTGTTCCGGATCGCGTCTGCCCGTACCTCGCTCGCATACCGTGCTTGCACACCGCGCTCGCACATCGTGCTCGTTCGGACTTCGCCCCGCGCTCTGCCCGCGCTCCGCACCCGAGGCCGGCGCGGATAGGGTGGCATGGTGAGTGCAGCAGAGCCGCGTGAGGGCGACGACTTCGTGCAGTCGCTCGCGCGCGGGCTCGCGGTGATCCGCGCGTTCGACGCCGAGCACCCGGAGCTCACGCTCAGCGAGGTCGCGCGCCGCGCCGCGATCCCGGCCGCAGCGGCGCGGAGGTTTCTGCGCACCCTGGAGGCCCTCGGCTACGTGCGCAGCGCGGGCCGGGCGTTCAGCCTCACGCCGCTCGTGCTCGAGCTCGGCTTCAGCTACCTCTCGGCGCTGTCGCTGCCCGAGCTCATGCAGCCGCACCTCGAGCGGCTCTCGCGCGAGGTCGGCGAGTCCGTCTCGGCGGCGGTGCTCGCGGGCACCGACATCGTCTACGTGGCGCGCGTGCCCACCCGCCGCATCATGACGGTCGGCATCACGATCGGCACGCGATTCCCCGCCTACGCCACGAGCATGGGGAGAGTGCTGCTCGCGGCGCTGCCCGCGCCCGAGCTTGCCGAGGCCATCGCGGCGGCCGAGCCGCGTGCGCTCACCGCGCGCACGCTGGTCGACGCCGCCGGCATCGCCGACGAGATCGCGCGCGTGCGCGAGCAGGGGTGGTCGCTCGTCGACGGCGAGCTCGAGCCCGGCCTGCGCTCGCTCGCCG
>JAGQTL010000327.1 GCA_020439035.1 Leucobacter sp.
GAACGCCTCCCCGGCCGCAACCTGACCCGCGAGGACGCCGCACGGGCGCTTCGACGATTGGCCACCCGCCTGCTGCACGTGCCCTCCTCCAGGGCACGTCTGGCTGCCGAGGAAGGTCGCACCGACGCCTACCTCGAGGCCATGGCAGAGCTGTATGGCATCGCCGTGCCCCACCCCGTCAAGCCTCTCGAAAAGTGCGAATGTCCGGTGACTGGGCTTCGCGTCAGCGATCTCGCCGTCACCCCGGTGCACGAGGAGGCCGTGTGAGCCTCGCTCCCTACACCGCCGTGATGTTTGCGTCCTACGGCGGCCCCAACGAGCCTGACGATGTCCTGCCTTTCATGCGCAATGCCACCGCTGGCAGGGGGATTCCCGACGATCGTCTGATGGAGGTCTCGCAGCATTACATGCTGTTCGGCGGGCGCTCCCCCATCAACGAACTCAATGCCGCGCTGATGGAGGCCGTGCACGGCGAACTGCTTCGGCGAGGTGTCGACGTGCCGGTCGTCATCGGCAACCGGAACTGGACTCCCTATTTCGCCGAGACCACTCGGCAGCTGGTCGACGACGGCCATACCCGCGTCCTCGCGCTGCCCACCTCCGCCTATCGCTCGTACTCCAGCTGCCGTCAATACGACGAAGATCTGGCGAAGGCTCAGGAAGAGGTTGACGGAGTCATCCAGTTCGACAAGATCGGCCCCTTCGCAGAGTCCGAGGCCTTCGTCGACGCACAATCCCGGGCGACCGTAGCCGGCGTACGGAAGCTGCGCGAGGAAATCGGCGACCGTGCCTTGAAGGTGCTGTTCGTCACGCACTCCATCCCCACGGCCATGAACGCCTGCTCCGGTCCGGGAGATCCCGAGCTGCGCTACGACGTCATGACCGAGCGCGTCGCAGCCCGTACCGTCGCGCTCGCACAAGCCGATCTGGGCGAGGAGCTCGACTGGGAGCTGACCTACTGCTCACGATCTGGTGCCCCCCACATCCCCTGGTTGGAGCCCGACGTCAACGACCTCATGGAGGAGCTCCCTGAAGGGCTCGGCGTCGTTACGGTGCCCATCGGCTTCATCTCCGACCACATGGAGGTGGCCTACGACCTCGACACCCAGGCCAAGGAAACCGCTGCCGCGCAGGGGCTACCGTACGTGCGCGCCGCCACCGTCGGCACGGATCCTGGCTTCGTCGCGATGCTGGCCGACAAACTCCTGGAACTCGCCGCCGTGGCCCGCGGCGAACTCGACGAGCCGGAATTCCGCTGCACCGCGCCGGGACACTGCCTCCCCCGCCCCGCCCACTGACACGCAAGAAGAGGACATATCAATGGTCAAGCATCCCGGACGCGACGAGCGCGATGAGCAAGACGTGGACCTGGAGGCGATCAACGCCCAGCCCTTGTACGCCTTGTACTCGGTGTTCGCCAACTCCACTCTGATCGATGCCGGCCTCGATGCCGCCGCTATCGAGCAGCGCGTCACCGACACGGGTGTGTCCATCCGAGGCTGGTACGACATCGGTGGCTTCCGCGCCGACGCCGATCTGATGGTCTGGACGCTGGCCCACGACCCCGCCGCCCTGCAGGCCGGCTACCACGCCTTCCGCAAGTCCGAGCTCGGCGTCACGCTTGAGCCCGTGTGGTCGGCGATGGGCGTGCATCGTCCCGCCGAGTTCAACCGCACCCACGTGCCCAGCTGCTTCGCCGGTTTCGCTCCGCGCCCCTGGCTGACCGTGTACCCCTTCGTGCGCAGCTACGACTGGTACT
>JAGQTL010000328.1 GCA_020439035.1 Leucobacter sp.
CGTTCGTCGTGGGCCTCGGCACCCCGGGCGTGGTGTGGGACGTCTACGTCGGCAGCGGCACCTTCACGTTCATGGTCGCGGCGATGCATGCGGCCATGCGCGCGGCCCGCGGCCTGCGACCGCTGATGGGCCTCTCGATCGGACTCGCGGTCGGCGTCGCCGCCTTCGGCGCGATCGGCGGCGCCCTCGGCCTCGACCTCAACGACGGCGGGCAGTTCGCCGTCACCGGCACGCTCGCGGTGCTCATCGCGTATCACGCCTCCTCGCCGCCGTTGCGCGGCAGCGCCAACGCGCGCCTCATCGCGGTCGGTTTCGCGGTCGTCGCCGCCTACCAGTTCCTGCGGCTCGGCTTCCACATCGCGGTCGGGCGCGAGCAGCGCCTCACGATCCCCTTCGTCGACGACACCTCGGCGAATCTCATCCTCGACAGCTTCCTCGTCGTGATCACGATCACGCTGTGCCTCTTCCAGGCCGAACGGGTCACCGGGCGCCCCGAACTCGTGGCCGACGCCGGCTCCGGGGTGGTGAGCTCGGTCGCCTTCCGCAACGTGGGGGAGTCGTGGCTGCGCCTCGCGAACCGCCGCGGCCGCTCCTTCACCCTTCTCGTCGTCGAGATCGTCAACCTCGAGGAGATCGGCGTCGCCTTCGGGCGCGAGCAGCGCGAGGCGGCCTTCCGCGCCGTCAACGGGGTCGTGCTCGCCGCGCTCCCGCTCGGCAGCCTGGTGGGGCGCACGAGCGCGTCGCGCACGGCCGCCCTGCTCGTGCTGCCCCCGGAGCTCGACCCCGCGACCCTAGCGGCCCGGATCGAGCGCGACGTCCTGCGCGCCGTCGTCGATGAGGCCGATCGCTTCCGCGCCGCGGTGCAGGTCGCCGTCGAGGAGGCGATGCCGGGCGACGAACGGCTCGACGACCTGCTCGCGCGTGCGGAGGCGCAGCTGACGTCGGTTCCGACGCGGCGCGCCCCCGCGCACCCCGAGAGTCGCTGAGGCGATCCTGACCCGACGCTGAGCGCGCGCCGCGCTCGTGACGCGCACCGACGGGGAGACTGGACTCCGGCGGGAGCCAGGCTCCGCCGTCCCCCTCTCCGTGCCCCCGACCGCGAACGGATCCCCATGATCGCGCCCATCGACGAGTCGCGCCTCGCGCGTCTCGCCGATGACCTGGACGGCGATCTCGAGGCGTGCGGTCGCGCGGCGCGCGAGTTCAGCGGTGCGTGGGAGGGGCGGATCACGCTCGTGCGCGACGCGATCGGCGCGAGCGCCGAGGGGCGCGCCTCCGCCGCCCTGCTGAGCATCTCCACGACCGGTCGGATGCTGGGGGCCGAGGTGCTCGCCGCCGCCGCGGATCGGGCGCGCGGTCTGCTCGCGCTCGGCGCCCTGACCGCTCCGGTCGTCGACGAACTCGACCGGCTCGGGCGCGTCAGCCTCGGCGGGCTCGAGGCGGCGCTCCTGCGCCTGCGCGCGGCCTGAGCCGCCGCTACGGCGCGGTCAGGCGGTAGCCGACCCCGCGCACCGTCTCGATGTGGTTGCGGGCGTGTGCCAGCTTCTCTCGAAGGCGCTTCACGTGGGCGTCGACCGTGCGCGTGGAGGAGTCCCCGCGCATTCCCCAGACGTTGTCGAGCAAGCCCGAGCGGGTCTGAACGCGCT
>JAGQTL010000051.1 GCA_020439035.1 Leucobacter sp.
TGGGACATGGACGGCACGCTCATCGACTCCGAGCCGCTGTGGCTCGAGGCCGAGACGCAGATGCTGGAGCGATACGGGCTGCGCATGACCCCCGAGCTCGCCGAGGGGATGATCGGGACGGGGCTGTGGGACGCCGCGGAACGGTTTCGCTCACTCGGTGTGCCGATGTCCGCGGACGAGATCGTGGCGGAGTGGGTGGCGTACACGGGCCGCGGCATCGATGCGGGTGGCATCGACTGGCGCCCGGGCGCGCGTGAGGTGCTGGGATCCCTGCGCGAGGCCGGGGTGCCGTGCGCGCTGGTGACGATGGCCGTGCGCGCCATCGCCGAACGCGTGAGCGCGCTGCTCCCGGCGGGCACGTTCGGGGCGATCGTCGCGGGTGACGACGTGGAGTGCGCGAAGCCGCACCCCGAGGCGTATCTGCGGGGTGCCGATGCGCTCGGCGTCCCGATACGGTCGTGCCTGGCGTTCGAGGATTCGGGCACGGGGCTCCGCGCCGCCTCGGCCTCCGGCGCCGTCGCCATCGGGGTGACGAACCTGGTCGATCTCTCGCGGGCGCCGGCGCACGCGATCTGGCCGACGCTCGCCGGGGCCGATGCGGATGCGCTCCGCGCGGCGTTCCGGTCGTTGCGCTCGTTAGACTTGCCCGCGTGACGGAAGAGACTCTCCCACCGCCGGGGCCGGCTTCGAGCGGCCCCCTCGGCTTCGGCGACCGCGTGCAACTGACCGGCCCCAAGGGCCGCCTGAACACGATTACCCTCGTTCCCGGAGGGGAGTTCCACAGCCACCGCGGCATGATCGCCCACGAGGAACTCGTCGGGCTGCCCGACGGCTCCGTGGTCGCGAATACCCAGGGCGAGGAGTACCTGGCGCTGCGCCCGCTGCTCTCGGACTTCGTGATGTCGATGCCCCGCGGGGCGGCCATCGTGTACCCGAAGGATGCGGCCCAGATCGTCTCGCTCGCCGATGTGTTCCCGGGCGCCCTCGTGGTCGAGGCCGGTGTCGGATCGGGGGCGCTCTCGCTCCACCTGCTCCGTGCGGTCGGGCCGACCGGGGAGCTCCGCTCGTTCGAACGCCGGGAGGAGTTCGCGGAGATCGCGCGGGCGAATGCCGAGGCATTCTCGGGCTCGGTGCCGGCGAACTGGTCGATCACGGTGGGGGATCTGCAGCACGAGCTGCCGGCCGCCTGCGCACCCGGCACGGTCGATCGGGTCGTGCTCGACATGCTCGCCCCGTGGGAGTGCGTGGAGGTCGCGGCCGAGGCCCTGAAGCCGGGCGGGGTGATCATCTGCTACGTCGCGACCGTGACTCAGCTCTCGCGCGTCGTCGAGGAGCTGCGCCGTTCCGGCGGATTCACGCACCCGCAGGCGAACGAGACCATAGTGCGCGGCTGGCATGTCGAAGGGCTCGCGGTGCGTCCGGACCATCGCATGGTCGCGCATACGGGGTTTCTCGTGACGGCCAGACGGCTGGCGCCGGGGGCCCGGATGCCGCACCTGAAGCGGCGCGCTTCGAAGAGCGACTACCGGGACGAGGATGTTGCCGCGTGGACGCCGGATCTGCTGCCGAGCGGCACCGTCGACGGCGCTCCCGGTGAGGGGGAGAGAGCCGACGCGGGCTCGGCCGGGCGCGAGTGGACGCCCGAGGCGATCGGCCAGTGGTCGAAGAGCGACAAGGTGCTGCGGAAGAAGGTGCGGGAAGCCCAGCGACTCGCCGCGGAGCGCGGCGGAACCGCCGGTGAGGCCGCAGGTTCGGGGCAACCCGATCAGGTAGGCTAGGCGGGTTAGCGACTGTCTCGAGAGGTCTTCATGCGCCGTCGATTTGTTTCCGTTGCGCTGTCCGCTGCCACCGCGGCCGGGCTCGTCACCGCAGGGCTGACCGGGTGCTCGTCGGCGCCCGGCGCGGATGCGTCGTGCGCGGGCCTGCTGCAGCCGGGGGCGCTCACCGACCACGTCTCTGTGAGTTCCTCGGGCGAGGCGATCACCGTGACGGGCCCGACGGACATCGCGAACGCGCAGCGCACCGTTCTGACGCGGGGCGAGCCCGGAGGCGCCGCGGCCGCGCCGGGCGGCATCGTGACCGCGCAGGTCTCGATCTTCGACGCGGTGACGGGCGAGCGCATGACCGAACGCTCGGCGGCCCCCTACATGGTGCTGCCCGAGTACATGGAGTCGGACGTGCACGACGCGCTGGCAACCGATGCGGCCGGTTCCCTCGGGATCGATGTGCTCATCGCGGCCGCGCTCGTCTGCGCGACGCCGGGCGACCAGCTCGCCGTCGCGGCGACGGCGGCGCAGAGCCTCGCCTCGCAGCTCAGCGGGAGCCCGACGATCGCGGTGATCGATGTGGTCGACGTCGCGCCGGATCGCGCCCAGGGATCGCTCCGCGGGCTTCCCGCGGGGTTCCCGGCCGTGACGACCGACGCCGACGGTCGGCCGGGGATCGTGCTGCCACCCCAGGCCGCCCCGGCGACCGTGCAGGTCGCCCCGCGGATTCTCGGCTCGGGCGCGGCGGTCGCCGCCGACAGCGTGGTGGTCGGGCAGGTGCTGACCGTCGACTGGACGAGCCGGAGCGTGGTGTCGAACACCTGGGACACGGGCATGGTCAGCTTCGGCACGGTCGCCGAGCCGAACCCCTCGTACGACTTCCGCGAGCTGCTCAACGGCTACCCCGCCGGGACACAGCTCGTCGTGCTCTCTCCGGGCAACGGCAAGCCCGTCGTCCACGTGATCGATATCGTGTCGGCGGGGTAGCTCGCTGATGGCCTCGGCCGGTGCGAAACGGCGGGTTCCCGGGGAGCGGCGGGTCTTCAGCCTGGTGCTCGCGCTGCTCGCGAGCCCGCAAGGACTGACGCGGCGCGAGATCTTCAGCGCGGTCTACGGCTATGCGGATCGGTACAGCGGTGACGCGGACGCCGCGCTGGAGCGGCAGTTCGAGCGCGACAAATCCCAACTGCGCGATCTCGGCATCCCGATCGAGACCCTCGACTCTCCGCTCGAATCCGGCAATAACCAGCTCACCCGGTACCGCATCTCGAAGCGGGTCCTGCAGATGCCGCCCGAGGTGCGCTTCACCGCGGACGAACTCGCACTCCTGAGGCTCGCCGCACTCGCCTGGCGCGAGGGCAGCCTCACCGCGGAGTCGCGCCGCTCCGCCATGAAGGTCGAGGCGCTCGGCGCGGGTCTCGACGTGCAGCACGTCGGCATCGCTCCGCGCATCGGCATCCCCGAGCCCACCGCGCCGGCGCTGCAGCGGGCGATCGACGAGCGGCTGGTCGCGCGATTCTCGTACCGGGTACCCGGCCACGACGCGCCCCTGCTCCGGCGCGTGGCGCCGCTGCGGCTGCATCGCGCAGAGTCGCGCTGGCACCTGGTGGCGCACGACCTGGAGCGCGACGCCGAGCGCGTGTTCCTGCTCTCGCGGATCGTCGGCGAGGTCCGCGTCGGCCCCGAACCGTTCACGCCGCCCGGCCCCGGGAGCGCCGATGCCGCGATCGCGCGCATGCTCGAGCTCGCCGCCACCCAGCGCGCCACGGTGCGCGTTCGGCCCGGGAGCATCGCGGAGGCGCGCCTCGGCGCCCGCGGCGACGCGAGCGCCGACGGGCTTCTCGAACTCGGCACGATCGACTTCCGCGAGCTCGCGGTCGAGCTCGCCGGCTACGGCGGAGAGGTCGCCGTCTTCGACCCGCCGGAGCTCCGGCAGTCCGTGATGACGATCCTGAGCGAGGTGCGCGAGGCCCATGCGGGCGCTGGCTCCGGCGCCGCCGAACCCGTGCCGAGCGAGGCAGCGGATCGCGGGCCCGGCCCGGCGAGCGCACCCCGCGATGCGCGGCTGAACGCGCCCGAGCGCGTCGTGCTGCTCCTTTCGCTCGTCCCGTACCTCCGGGAGCACGGCGAGACGCCGCTCGCGAAGTTGGCGGCGACCTTCGAAGTCGAGCCCGAGACGCTGCGCGACCTGATCGAGTTCCTCGGCACCGCGGGCGTGCCTGGGGAGACCGGCACCTATCAGGACGAGGATCTCTTCGACATCGACTGGGACGCCCTCGAGCGCGAGGATCTCGTGCGCCTCACGCGGGTGGTGGCCGTCGACGACGCGCCCCGCTTCGCGGCGGGCGAGCGCGCCGCGCTCATCGCCGGGTTGCACAGTCTGTTCCCGCTGCTGCCGGAGGCCGAACGCGCGCACGCGCGCTCCGCGGCGGAGAAGCTCGGCGCTGCAGCGGCCGGGGAGCCGGCCGAATCGCCGATCTCGATCACGGCCGATCCCGCGGATGCCGGCGTGCGGCGGGCTGCCGAGGCGATCGAGACCCGGCATCGCCTGCGCTTCTCGTATCGCGACCTCCGGGGGAGCGAGAGCGATCGTACCGTGGAGCCCGTGGCGCTGACCCAGTACGGTTCGGCCTGGTACCTGCGGGCGTTCTGCCTCGATCGGTTGAGCGAGCGCACCTTCCTCGTCGATGCCATGCGCGATGTCGAGGTGCTCGACGAACCGGTTCGCGCGCTCGCATCCGGCGCGGCCGGCGGGTTCCGCGGGCTCGGCCCCGACGACGTCGAGATCGAGGCGACAGCCGTGGTGCATGCGGCCGCCTTCCCGCGCATTCAGGCGTTCGCGCCGCACGCCGTCGCCGAAGTCGATGGGGAGCGCCGGCGTGTCATCGTGCGACTGTCCCACCCGTCAGCGGCCGTGCGCCTCGTGCAGGCGGCACCGGGCGATGTGACGCTCGAGGGGCCCGAGTCGGCACGCCGAGCGATTCATGCGTGGGCCGATGCGGCACTCGGCGAATATGACGCGTGACGGGCGAACTCACGGCTTTCTGCTGAGTAGACTGGGCGGGTGGCGAAGACGAAGCGCACCCGCGAGAAGGACACCGAGGGCAACATGAGTCTCGGCGCGCACCTCATCGAGTTGCGCAACCGCCTCATCATCTCCGCCATCGCGATCGCCCTCGGGCTCGTGGCCGGATGGTTCCTGTCCGCGTGGGTGTGGGACGTGCTGCGCATCCCGATCCTGCAGCTCGAAGTCGACGGCCGCACCGCGCAGATCACCTACGGCGACATCAGCGGCGGCTTCGACACGCGGGTGCAGATCTCGCTCTTCATCGCGGTGCTCATCGCGAGCCCCGTCTGGTTGTATCAGATCTGGGCGTTCATCGTGCCGGGTCTGAAGCGCAAGGAGATGTGGTACGCAGTCGGATTCCTCGGCACCGCGGTTCCGCTCTTCCTGCTGGGCGTCTACGCGGGGTGGAGCGTGCTGCCGAACATCGTGCGGCTGATGTCGACCTTCCAGCCGCAGGAGGACGCGTTCCTCATCGACGCCCGCAAGTACCTGGACTTCACGGTCAAGCTGCTGCTCGCGATCGGAGCCGGCTTCGTCATGCCCGTGTTCCTCGTGCTGCTCAACTTCATCGGCGTGCTGCGCGGGCAGGCGATCCTGAAGAGTTGGCGGCTCGCGATCCTCATCATCATCCTCTTCGCCGCGATCACGACCCCGGCGGTCGACCTTGCCAGCATGTTCCTGCTCGCTGCACCCATCATCGCCCTGTACTTCATCGCCGCCGGCATCGCGATCATGCACGACAAGCGGATCGACAAGCGGCGCTCGAGCGAACTCGCCGAGTACGGGCTCGACGACGACACGGCGGCCGAAGCGGACTCCGAGTCGACGTGAGCGGGTACCCCGCGCTCGACGCCTTCGCCGGTCGCCTGGAGTTTCCTCTCGATCCGTTCCAGCTGCGCGCGTGCGAGCGTCTGGAGGAGGGGCGCAGCGTGCTCGTCGCGGCACCGACGGGATCGGGCAAGACGACGGTCGCCGAGTTCGCCGTGCACCTCGCGCGCCGGGAGCGCGACGCGCGCATCTTCTACACCGCTCCCATCAAGGCGCTCTCGAATCAGAAGTTCCACGAACTGTGCGCCGAGTACGGCGACGACGAGGTGGGCCTGCTGACCGGCGACGTGAACCTGCGGGGGGACGCGCCGATCGTGGTGATGACCACCGAGGTG
>JAGQTL010000052.1 GCA_020439035.1 Leucobacter sp.
GCCGAAGCCGAAGGTCTTGCCGGTGCCGGTCTTGGCCTGGCCGATGATGTCCTGGCCGGTGAGGGCGAGGGGGATGGTCTGCTCCTGGATCGGGAAGGCATCGACGATGCCCTGCCCCGCCAGAGCGTCGACCATGTCCGGTTCGACGCCGAGTTCGGTGAACGTTGCCACTGAGTATGTCCTGTCGGTGAGATTCGGTGCTACGCGCCGGCTCAACCGCGGGCGTAGCGAGCGGTTCGGCCGGTGGGGTGATTTCGGCCCGTGCCCGCTCTCTGACTGCGGGCCGCGCATCGCGCCGCCCGCACCTCAAGTCTACGCGGAGTCGGGCGGTTTTCCTGCCGTGCCCCGCCCGCGTGCTGCGCGCCCACCCAGACCGGGCGTGGATTCACGGCGCATGACCGGCCGGGAGAGCGTCGATGGCTAAACTGGCGACGTGTTCGAGTGGATGAAGAAGCTGCGGAAGAAGGCGAGCGCACCTTCGCATGTGCTGGGTGCCCGGGACGCCGGGGACGAGGCCCTGCGCGTCGGCCTCGCCGAGTTCGCGCCGAAGATCACGCCGTTCCTCGGGCTCACCGCGTACCTGCAGCTCGAACTGTACGAGGCGGCCGCCCGGGCCGTGGTCGGGGCGCCATCGCTCCAGTCGAAGGATGTGCTCGCCCGCATCGCCGGTGTGACGCTCACCAAGCAGCAGCGGCTGAACGACGAGATCCGCCGCCGCGGGCACGAGCCCCACCTCGTCATGCAGCCGTTCACGCCGATGATCGATCGCTATATCGAGCGGATCGACACCGCGGACTGGCATCAGCACGTCCTCTCCATCTACCTCGTCGGCGGCCTGTTCGACGGGTTCTTCGCCGAACTCGCGGAAGGGCTGCGCGACGGCTATCGGGACGAGGCCATCGAGATCCTTCGCGAGCGCCGCGGCAGGGATGAGCTGCGCGAGCTGCTCGCGGCAGAGATCGCCGCCGACCCGCCGCTCGCCAATCGCCTGGCGCTCTGGGGGCGGCGGCTAGTCGGCGACACGCTCCTCGTCTCGCGGAGCGTCCTCGCGCTCAGCGATGGCCGCGCGTTCGTCGAGAGCGAGGTCGAGCCGGTGTTCACCGAACTCATCGCCGAGCACATCCGGCGCATGGACGGGTTGGGACTGACGGCGTGATCCGCGGCCGCGCGCGGGAGCCACGGTGACCGGCGGACCGCCGGTGCTCCACTGCCGGTACTTCGCCGCGGGGGAGTGCCGATCCTGCACGTTCATCGAAACGCCCTACCCGGCGCAGATCGCGGAGAAGGAGGCGCGTTGCCGCGCCCTGCTCCCGCAGGTGGCCGCGGACGCGTGGTTGCCGACGTTCAGCGGCGGGGATCGCGGGTTCCGCAATCGGGCGAAGCTGGTGGTGGGAGGCACGGGCGGGCGTCGGGGAGGGGTGACGCTCGGCATCCTCGGCCCCGAGGGCACGGGTGTCGACCTCCGGGAATGCGCGATTCAAGATCCCGCGATCAACGCGGTGATCCCCGTGCTCGCCGACTTCATCGAACGCAGCGGACTCGAACCGTATGATGTGCCGGCGCGACGCGGGGAACTGAAGTTCGTGCACGTCACGATCTCGCCCGACGGGGAGCTCATGGTGCGGTTCGTCACGCGCAGCGCGCACGGGCTCGGGGTGCTGCGCGCACGGCTCGGCGAGCTGCGGCGCCTGCTCCCGCGCGCGGTCGTGATCTCCGTCAACCTGCTGCCCGAGCACAAGGCGGTGCTGGAAGGGCCGCACGAGGAGGTGCTGCACGGCGAGAGCCTGCCGATGCGGCTCGGCGGCGCGACGCTGCACCTTCGCCCCCGGAGCTTCTTCCAGACGAACACAGCGGTGGCCCGGGAGCTCTACGATCAGGTCGCCTCGTGGGTGGCCGCCGCGGGGCCGAGGTCGGTCTGGGACCTGTATTGCGGCGTGGGAGGGTTCGCCCTGCACTGCGCGGAGGCCGCGGACTCCTCGGAGACCAACGGTACCGGTGGGAGCTGTGGCGCCCGCGAGGTGCTGGGCGTGGAGATCAGCGAGGCGGCCGTCGACTCGGCCCGGCGATCCGCCCGCGAGGCGGGCCTGTACGCGGCCTTCGTCGCGGCGGATGCGACCGCGTTCGTGCTCGAGAGCGAGCCCACGGAGCTGCCGGAGCTCGTCATCGTCAACCCGCCCCGGCGCGGGATCGGCGATGCGCTCGCCGCATTCCTCGAGCGATCGGGCGTTCAGCACATCGTCTATTCGAGCTGCAACCCGGCATCGCTCGCGAAGGATCTCTCGCACCTGCCGTCCTACGCGGTGCGGGAGGCGCGAGTGTTCGACATGTTCCCGCACACGTCGCACCTCGAGGTCGCGGTGCGCCTCGAACTGCGGGCCTGAGGCAGTGCGCGCGGCCGGAGCCGGCGTCAGCTGATGAAGCCGACCTTGCGGCTGGTGTCGCCGCCGAGCTCGACGTAGGCGATCGACGCCGTCGGCACGAGGAACTGCCGGCCCTTGTTGTCGGTGAAGCTGACGAGCGGCTGCTTGCCCTCCGCGAGCGCGGTCTCCACCGCCGTGCGGATCTCGTCGGCCTCGGCATCGGTCTCGAAGCTGATCTCACGGGGCGATTGAATGATGCCGATGCGTACTTCCACGGTGCCTCCTGGACTGCGTGGCGCAGGTGCGTCCGCGCCTATCTGTTCGTTACGAGTCTAGGGCCGACGTGCGGCGGCCGCCTTCGCCCGGCTGCCGGGTTCGCCCACAGCGCAGCCCGCCCTCGATGGCCGTGCGAGGTCCCAATGTCGGAGGGTCGCTCTAGGCTGGCACCATGCTCAGTTTCGACACGTCCCAGCAGCGGGTGCTCGGCCTCGACCCGGCGCGCCACGCGCGGGTGCTCGGCGCCCCGGGCAGCGGAAAGAGCACCGTGCTGGTCGAAGCGTATGCGCGGGTGCTCGAGCGGATCGACCGGTCCGAACTCGACCGGTCCGAGCTCGACCGGTCCGAGGGCGAGGTGCTCGCGATCGCCCCCAACCGGCTCGCCGCCGCGGCGCTGCGCACCGCCATCGAAACGCGGGTCGAGCGGCCGCTCGGCGGGTCGCCCGCGCGCACCCTGGCCTCGCTCGCTTTTTCCGTGCTCGCGGCGGCGGCGGCGGTGGCCGGCCGTCCGGAGCCCCGGCTCCTCACCGGGACCGTGCACGACGAGGTGCTGGCGGCCGTGATCGAGTCGCGGATCGCGGCGGCCGAGCAGCCGGGCCCGCTCGTGCCCGAGGTGCTGCGAAGCCCCGTGCTCCGGGCCGAGCTGCGCGAGTTCCGTCGCGTGCTCGACGACTTCGACCTCGATCCGGCGGCGCTGCGCAGTCGGCTGCTCGAGATCCGCGGGCGGGCGGAGGCCGAGGCCCGCACCGACCTCCCCGACGAGGATCGTATCGCACGCTGGCTCGAGGCGCTCGACATTCTTCTGGAGGCCGACGCCCGGCTCGCGCGGGATCGCCCCAATGAGCTGAGCACGAGCGCCCTCCTCAGGGAGGCCTGCCTGGCGCTGCGCGCCGGCGCCGCGGCTCCGCCGAAGCTGCTGCTCGTCGACGACGCCCAGGAGCTCGGCGAGGGCCAGTTGGCGCTGCTCGCGGCGTGCGCCGGTGCCGGCAGCAGCGTCTGGGTGTTCGGGGATCCCGATATCGCGACCGAAACGTTCCGCGGCGAGCGCACACGGGCACTCGCCGGGCTCGCCGAGGAGTTCGCGCGCACGGGCCTGCACGTGGAGCGCGAGGAGGTCGTGACGCTCGAAACCGTCCATCGGCACGGCGGCGAACTGCGCGGTCTGATCCACGATTTGACGGCTCGCATCGGTTCGGTCGGCTCAGGGGCGCAGCGGGCGGCGGGGGCGGCCGTTGCTGACGAGGGCGAGACCGGGCATCCGATCGCGTTCGCCGAAGCGAGTACGCCATCCGAGCAGATCGGCGTCATCGCGTATCGGCTGCGACAGCGGCATCTCGGCCTCGGCTCAGGGACCCCGCTCGCCTGGCAGCGCATGGCAGTGATCTGCCGCGCGCGCGGTGAAGCCGCCTGGATCGCACGCGGACTCGCCGCGCATCAGGTGCCGACGGGTGTCGCCGCGGGTGGCATCGTGCTCCGCGAATATCGGATCGTGCAGGAGCTCGTCCGGCTGCTGCAGCACGTGCTCGGCATCGAGCGGCTCGATGCGCAGGGGGTGCTGCACCTGCTCAGCGGGCAGATCGGCGGGCTCGACCCAGTCGCGATCCGGCGGCTGCGAGGAGCGGTCATGCTGCGCGAGCGCCGGGAGGCGCGCGAGGAGGGGCGGCCCGCGCGCGAGACGGACGAGCTCGTCCTCGATGCCTTCGCGCACCCGGCCGGTGAGCCCGTCATCGACAGCCGCGCCGGGCGAGCGCTCCGACGGCTC
>JAGQTL010000053.1 GCA_020439035.1 Leucobacter sp.
GTTGTTCGTGCCGTACGTGATGTCGGCGCCGTACTCCGCGCGGCGCTCGGCCGGCGTCTGGCCGGCGATGATGCAGCCGGTGGTCATGCCGAGGGCGCGGAAGATGCGGCCCATGAGGTCGCTCTGGTAGCCCGCGAGGTAGTCGTTGACGGTGACGACGTGGACACCCTTGCCCGCGAGCGCGTTCAGGTATGCGGGCATGGTCGCGACGAGCGTCTTGCCCTCANNCCGGTCTTCATCTCGGAGATGTTGCCGAGGTGCAGGTTGGCCCCGCCCATCACCTGCACGTCGAAGGGGCGCAGGCCGATGGTGCGCTTCGCGGCCTCGCGCACCGCGGCGAACGCCTCGGGCAGCAGGTCGTCGAGCGTCTCGCCGGCGGCGAGGCGCTCCCGGAACTCGGCGGTCTCGCCGCGCAGATCCTCGTCGCTGAGCTCTTCGAACGTGGGCTCGAGCGCCGCAACCGTCTTCGCCAGGCGTTCGAGCTTCTTGAGCGTGCGACCCTCGCCGAAGCGAAGTGCGCGTTCGAGGACTGAGGCCACGTCGTGTCTCCCGTGCGTTCGGGCGGCAGAGTACCGAGTGCACACCGCGCCGCCGTTGCCAAATTGTGACAACGCTAAAGCTTAGCAAGCGGAATCCGTGAACACTGTGCGATCTCCTAGGCTGGACGAGTGGAATCCGGAGGAGCACGATCGCCTGGCCGCGGCCGCGGCCTCGTCATCCTCCCCACCTACAACGAAGCGGCCACGCTCGCACCCATCGTGGCCCGCCTCCGCGCCGCCGTGCCCGAGGCCGACGTACTGGTCGTGGACGACGCGAGCCCGGATGGCACCGGCGGGGTCGCCGAGTCGCTCGCGGCGGGCGATCCGCGGGTCTCCGTGCTGCATCGTCCCCGCAAGCTCGGCCTCGGCACCGCATACCGCACGGGGTTTCGGCGCGCGCTCGCCGGCGGCTACCGCTGGGCGGTCGAGATGGATGCCGACGGCTCGCACCTGCCGGAGCAGCTGCCCGGGCTGCTCGCCGCCGCCGAACGCGGGGCCGGGCTCGTCATCGGCGCGCGCTGGGTGCCCGGCGGGCGCATCGACGGCTGGCCGCGCTACCGGCGAGCGATCTCACGGGCGGGCACGGCGGTCGCACGGCTCTCGCTGCGCTCGCGACTGCACGACCTCACGAGCGGCTTCCGCGTGATCGACCGCGCGTGGATCGAACGGCTCGACCTCGACGGCATCGAGTCCGAGGGCTACGGCTTCCAGGTCGAGACGGCCTGGCGGCTCGAGTGCCTCGGCTGCCCCATCACCGAGGTGCCGATCACGTTCGTCGAGCGCGCAGGCGGGCGCTCGAAGATGACGTTCGTGATCATCGTCGAGGCGCTCGCGAACGTGCTGCGCTGGGGCTGGCACCTACGGTTCGCCCCGCAGCGCCTGTCGGCGCCACGGGGCGAACGAGCTGCTGCGGCTCAGGCGTCGGACAGCGAGATCACGCCGTAGTTCCACCCCTTGCGGCGGTAGACGACGCTCGGCCGGCCCGACTCGTGCTCGATGAACAGGAAGAAGTCGTGGCCGACGAGCTCCATCTGGTCGACGGCCTCATCGGTGGTCAGCCGCTCGGCCGGGAACTCCTTGGTGCGGATGACGACCGGGCTGTATTCCTCTTCGGACGGGTTCTCCGTGACCAGCGGCACGCTGCCCGTCGCTACCGACTCGATCACCTCGAGCGACGCCGGGGTGAGGTCGACCACGCCGAAATCGTTCGACGCCGCCTCGCCGAGCGAGGTGCGGCCGCGGCCGCGGCGATCCTGCTTGCGATCCTTGAGCCTGCGGATGCGCTCGAGCACGCGCCCGTAGGCGATGTCGAAGGCGCTGTACTTGTCGGCGCCCACGGATTCGGCGCGGATGACGGGGCCGGGACCCACGACCGTGATCTCGACGCGGTCGCCGTTCTGCGGGCTGCGATCGGAAAGCCGGGAGACGCGGACTTCGAAGGTCTGCGCCTTCGGCAGCAGGGTGGCCACCTTGTCGGTCTTGGAGTCGACGTAGTTCTCGAAGCGATCGGTTACCCCGATTCCGCGCCCGCGGATCTGCACTTCCATGGTGACCTCCCTGGGTTCAGGCGGGTGGCCCTTGCAGCGCACCTACACGCCTTTCTGGCACTTTATCGTGCCCGCGCGCTTCGGTTCCACTCGGTCGCAGCATTCCGTGCGGGTTCACGGGGGTTCCGTGCGAATCCCCGTCGAATCCGCACTGCGGGCGCGCGGCGATCGCCCGTCGGGGGCCCGGCGATCTGCCCGGCGATCGACACTGGGATCGGCCCGGCGATCAGCCCGGTCGACCGCGCAGATGGCGGCAACGCCGACCACACACGCACCCGCGCGGGCGAGCGCGCGGCCGGCCGCGGTGATCGTGGCGCCGGTCGTCACCACGTCGTCGACCAGCACGACCTCCCGACCGCGGAGGATGCCGCGCGCGGCCGCGCGCACCGCCACGAGCTCGGCGTTCCGCAGCCGATCGGGCGCCCCGAGCCCGAGCTGCGAGCGCCGGCCCCGCCGCGCGCGCAGGGCGCGCGGCACGAGGAGCGGCCGGGGCCCCGTCCGGTCGGCGCGCAGCGCCGCGCGCACGATGAGGTCGACGTGGCGGTAGCCGCGCCTGCGCACGCCGGAGGCCCGGGAGGGCGCGGTGACGAGGAGCGGCGGGGCCGGGCCGCGGGCGTTCATGCAGGCCGCGCGCAGCGGGGCCTGCAGCAACGCGCCCAGCTGCTTCGCGAAGGCCGTCTGGCCGCCGTGCTTCAGCGCGAGCAGCAGGGCGCGTGGCGGGCCCGTGTACGGGCTCGCCACGTACGCGGCCGCCCCGGCGCGGGTCAGCACCCGCTGCGCCTCGCCCTCGATCCCGCGCAGCAACTCCCGGCACTCCGCGCAGCAGTCGCGGTCGGGCGCCCCGCAGGCCACGCAGCACGTGGGCCACAGGAGGCCCAGCAGGCCGTGCCCGAGGTCTGCGCCGACGCGCGCGACCCACGAGCGCTCACCCGGCCGGCGTGGCGCCGGCGGCTCACGAAGTGCGGTGATCGACGGTTCATCCATACCGCCACTCTGCCGCGCTCGACCCACCCGAAGCCGCCGCCACCGCAGATCTGTGGAGAACTCGCGCGAACGGTTGGAACCCGCGGGTGTGCGCGCCAAAAGGCCGTGCGGGTCGAACGACCGTGCACACCAAAAGGCAGCACGGGCCCCTATCCGGAGCGAACGATGAGCCGCACGTCGTCGCTCTGCCACTGCCAGCCACTGCCCTGCGGCCCGTAGAGGCGGCCCTCGGCGTCGAGCACGCGGATGAGCGAACGGGTGCCGCCGCCGCTCACCGCGACCGCGTGCGACACCGTGCCGGTGTCGATCGAGAGCTGCCCCAGCGGGCCGAGCGTGACCTTCGTGACCGCGCTCGCCCGGCTCAGCATCACGAGCCGCATCTCATCGACCCAGTCGAGATCGACGGGCGTGCCCGATACGACCATCTCGAGCGCGGCGACGCCGCCGAGCCCCACCGGCCGCGAGGCCGCGTCGCGCACGATCGCCACCGAGTACACCTCGCTCGTTCCCCCGTCGCCCGCGACGAGCAGCGCCAGTCGGTTGCCGCCCGGCGACACGCGCACCGCGACCGGCGCGCGATCCGTCAGGGCCGGCAGCTTCAGCCGCTCCGCGTCCTCGCTCGGCCGTCGCACGATGATCTCGTTCCGGTCCGAACTCGCGTAGCTCCAGACATACCCGAACCGGTCGAGGCCGGGCTCAGCAAGCCCCGAACGGGTGTCGATGGTCACGAGGTCGTTCGCCGAGACCCAGCTGACGGCGCTGCCGCCGTCGGGGTCGGGGTGCAGCACCGCGGCGCTCGTGCGGTTCTCGCCGAGCGCCACCGCATCGGGGCGGAGCGCGAGGATCCTCTCGCCGAGCTTCGGCAGCGGCTCGATCTCTCCGCCCACGAGCGTACCGAGCTCGCCTCCGCGCACGAGCGTCGTCACCAGGTTCTCGCTGCTGCGCACGTGCGTGTCGGGCGTCTCGACCTGGCCGGCGTCGACCACGTTGCCGTTCACGGCGATCTCGAACCCCGTGACCCCCTGCACCGACTGCAGGCTCGCGGCCACCTGCGCGTGCACGAGCTCGAGCGTGTCGGCGTCGCCCTCGAGCAGTTCGGCGGAGAACTCGATGTGCGCCACGCCGTCGTTCACCGGCACCGTGTCGGAGGCGAGCGACGTGCCGGCGGGGAACGCGCTGCGCAGCGCCGCCGCATCGGCGTCGCTCGGGCCTCCGAGCAGTCCGCCGACGATCCGGGTGCGCAGCGTCTCGCGGTTCAGGTACCACCGCGTCTCGGCCACGAGACGGTTGTCGGGCGTGAGGAAGTAGAGCGAACGATACGTCCACACGAGAGGGAAGTTGATCTTGTCGAGGATCACGCCGTTCGGCGCGTACGAGATCCGCCACTCACCGGCGACGCGCTCGAACTGGAACGACATCACCGTCTCTCCGGAGCCCTGGCCGGTCGGCAGCGGCGTGAGCGTGCCGGCGCGATCGACCGTGGCCAGGCCCGAGACCAGCAGTTCGCCGCTCTGATCCCCCGTCGAGCGGTACGACTGCGTGCCCTCGTCCACGAACACCTGCTCGTCGGGGTCCCACTCCGAGGCGTACCCGGGCGCGAGGAACTCGCGGGCGATCTCGTAGTCGTTCGCGCTCGACGTCGCGGCGCGGATGAAGCCGCGCACGATCGCCTCCTGGTCGGCGCCTTCGATCGGCAGGCCGGGGTTGAACTCGAGCTGCTTCTCGCCCTGGTCGAGCCGGGCCAGGCCCTCCTGCACCGGCCCCGTCCCCGGCACCGCCTGGCACGCCCCGAGCCCCGCGGCGAGTGCCGCGGCGAGCACCACCGCCGACACGCGCCGCAGGCGCGCGCGGACGGAGCGATCCGGCATCCTCATCGCCTCGCCCCCCTGCCCGCGCGGCGCCCGGCCCGGCGTAACCAGTGGCTCGACGTCTCCACCGCGCCCTGATCCGGCTCCACGTCTTCGGGCACCAGCGGGATCGGCGAGACGAACGAGGTCCCCGGCCCGCCGCGCGGCACGGTGAGCAGGAAGTGCGAGCCCTCGCCGAGCCGCGACCAGGCCTCGAGCACGCCGCCGTGCACCGCCGCGTCCTCCTGCGCGATCGCGAGGCCGAGACCCGTGCCCCCCAGCGTGCGCTTGCGCGAGGGGTCGGCGCGCCAGAAGCGGTCGAAGACGTGGGCCACGTGCTCGCCGCTGAGCCCCACGCCCCAGTCGCGCACGCCGATGGCGACCGCGCCCGTGTTCGAATCGATCGACACGAGGATTGGCCGGCCCTCGCCGTGCTCGATCGCGTTGCCGACGAGGTTCGAGATGATGCGGCGGATCCGGCGCGCGTCGACGTCGACCATGGTGAAGCCGCCCTCGGTGCGCACCTCGATCGGGCTCTCGGAGAGCGGGCGCAGCCCCTCGACCACCTCGTTGGTGAGCGCCACCAGGTTCGTCGGCTCGGTCTCGATCACGACCCGGCCCGCGTCGTAGCGCGAGATCTCGAGCAGGTCCGTGAGCAGCGACTCGAAGCGGTCGACCTGATCGCCGAGCACTTCGATCGCGCGCGCCTGCGGCGATTCCGGATCCTGCGTCTGCGACTTCAGCACCTCGCTCGCGAGGCGCACCGTCGTGAGCGGCGTGCGCAGCTCGTGCGAGACGTCGGAGACGAAGCGCTGCTGCATCTCCGAGAGCCGATCGAGCTCGTCGATGCGGCTCTGCAGCGTATCGGCCATCTCGTTGAAGCCCCGCGAGAGCTGGTCGAAGTGCTCGTCGTTCTGCAGCGGCATGCGGGCGTGGCCGTCGCCGGCGGCGAGGCGGCGGCTCGTGTCGGCCGCCACTCGGATCGGGCGGAACACGATGTTCGAGATCGTCCACACCAGGCCGCCGATCAGCAGCATGAGGAACAGCGCCGTGAGCGCGAGCGTGCGCGTGATGAAGCCGAGCGCCCGCTCGGTGTCGGAGAGGTTGTAGCCGATGAAGAGGTCGTAGGTGCCGGTCGTGCCGGGGAACGTGATCGTCGACGCGACGAGGATGCCGGGCGAGGTCTCGCCGGAATCATCGGTAAGGGTCACGGGCTGCCAGTACTGCGGGGCCTCGCCGTTGCGCACGGCGTCGGCGAGCTCGGGTGTCACGACGTCCACGAGCTGCGGCGGGGCCGAATCGACCGGGGCGTCGGGCATCGGCAACTGGTCGGGTTGACGGCGCATGTAGATGAGCGTGCTCGCCGAGGTGTCCTGCACCGTGCGCCGCACGGAGAACGCGAGGTTGTTCATGGCCGCGCGGCCGTTCACGTCGGAGGCGTCGATCGTGCGCTGGGCGGCGGTGGTCGCGCGCGCCGAATCCTGCAGCACCTGCGCGCGGCGGGTCGAGTAGAGGTCGTCGCCCACGCTCGTGAGCACGAAGGTGCCGGCGATCAGGATCATCACCCCCGTGATGAGGCCGGTGATGGTCATGGTGCGCAGCTTCAGCGAACTGCGCCAGCGCGAGCGCAGCCGCCCGAGCACGGGCTGCGTGAAGCGGATCCACCGCAGCCGCAGGCGGCGCAGCCGCCCGCGCAGCGCCGAGCGGCCGAGTCTCTCGGCCACGGGCTATTCGGCGCCCGCCGGCGTCGCTCCCGCGCGGTAACCGACGCCGCGCACCGTGGTGACGATGACCGGGTGATCCGGGTCGAGCTCGATCTTCGCGCGCAGGCGCTGCACGTGCACGTTGACGAGACGCGTGTCGGCCTTGTACTGATAGCCCCAGACGCGTTCGAGCAGCACCTCGCGGGTGAACACCTGCTGCGGCTTGCGCGCGAGGATCACGAGCAGATCGAACTCGAGCGGCGTGAGCGGGATCACCTGCGATCCGCGCCGCACCTCGTGCGCGGCCACGTCGATCGACAGATCGCCGATCCGCAGCTCTTCCGACGCCTCCTGCTGGGGCTCGCGCAGTCGGGCGCGCACCCGCGCGATCAGTTCGACCGGGTTGAACGGCTTCACCACGTAGTCGTCGGCGCCCGCCTCGAGCCCCGCCACCACATCCGTGGTATCGGTGCGCGCGGTGAGCATGATGATCGGCACACCCGACTCGGCCCGGATCTGCGTGCACACCTCGATGCCGTCGATGCCCGGCAGCATGAGGTCGAGCAGCACGAGATCGGGGCGCATCCGGCGGAACTTCTCGACCGCCTCGGCGCCATCCGCCGAGTACTCCGCGACGAAGCCCTCGCCCTGCAGCACCATGCCGAGCATCTCGGCCAATGCCCTGTCGTCGTCGACGACCAGAATCCGTGCGCTCATGCCCTCGATAGTATCCGTTCAGTAGTGCTCGAAGTAGCCGGGGAGCAGATCCCACGGATCCTTGCCCAGGTATTCGCAGACGGCGAGGTACACGCAGCGGCCGACGAACAGCGTGCGGTGCTCGGCGTCGGGGATGTGCAGGCCGCCCGCGCGCTGGATCGGCATGCGGTAGAGGGTGATCGTGCGCGCGCGCCGGTCGATCGAGTAGAAGAGCGGATGGTCGCTCTCGCCCGTGCCCGTCGAACGCGTGATCGGGCCGGGCGGCGCCGTGGCGAAGCCGATCCGGACCCCGAGCAGTTGATCGGCCAGGCGGCTCTGGATGAGCTCGAGCGCCGCCCGGGCATCGACCTCGAAGCGGGTGATCCGGCCATCGGGGTCGGAGAGCGCCGGCCCCGTCATCGACGAGCGGATCGGCCGTCGGCCGTGCCTGCGCGCGGGCGTCGCGGACCCGGCGGCGAGGCCCGGCCCGTCTGCGCTGCCCGCGCCCGACCCCGTGGGCGGCCCCGCCGGCGGCCCCGCGGGCGGCCCGGCAGCGGAGCCCGCAGCCGATCCGGCCTTCCGGTCTCGCGCACGCCTGATCATGCTCTCCACCCTAGGCCACCGCGGCGCATCTCCCGCGCTCGCGGATCACGGCCCGGGCGCGGCAGCCCGGGTGTTCAGCGCGGGTAGACCGTGAGCGTGGTCGACGTCTCGTGCTCGGCGAGCACGGGATACCCGGCGATATCACCGCCGGAGGCGAGGACGACGCCCGCGTGGATCGGCGCATCGCTGACGATGCGGCTGTCGGCCGCGGCCTGCACGGTCAGCGCCGTTCCGGCCGGCACGCGATAGTCGCGCTCGGCCTCGCCCGCGCCGACCGTCACCAGGGCATCGGCATCGCCGGGGTTCGCCAGCACGAGGCTGCCGCCCGCGACCGCCGCCGCCACTGGTGTCCCGGCCGGCAGCGCCGGCGCCGGGGTGAACCACGCGGTGTCGTGCCGGCGGTTGCCGGCTGCCGTGCCCAGCACCCCGCCGACGATCGGCACGTCGGCGTCGATCACCACGGCGATCGCATCGGCGGGCCAATGCTTCACCTCGAGTTCGCCCACCTCGGCACCCGAGAGCTCGATCTCGCCGAGCTCCTGCGCGGCCGACCCGTTGAAGAGCGCGCTCACCCGCGCGGTGCCCGGGGTCCCCTCCGCCGAGAGCGCGCGCACGAGCACCGGGAACTCGTCGAGGTGGTCGGCATCGGTCGGCCCGGCGTCGTCTCCGTCGCCCGGGTTCGCCACCCCGGGCACGGCGAGGCGGGTCGACGGCGCGAGCTGGCGGGTCACCGTGTCGATGGCAAACGATTGCAGCCCGTCGACCTGCCCGACCCCCAGCGAGGCCGAGACCGCTGCGCCGGTGCTCACGACGCGCACGGCCAGTCGGTCGCGGCCGGGCGCGTATCCGTTCAGGGGCACGATGCGCTCGCTCCCGGCCGGCACGAGCACCCCGCTGGTGAGCGCGGAATCGATCCGGCCCTTCTCATCGAACAGCGCGAGCTCGACGGTCGCCGGCTTCTCGCTCGGGTTGCCGAGATTCAGCGTCGTCGAGGCCCCCACGGCCGTGGAGCCGCCGACCAGCCACTGCTCGTTCACCGGCTCGACGCAGCTCTGCGCGGTGAGCCCGCGCAGGTCGGTCGTGCGCACGCTCTGCGTCTGGGCGGCGGCGAACGGGGTGCCGATCGCCGCGCGCAGCACGGTCGGCGCGGTGCCGCCGTCGCGTTCGCGCAGCAGCTCGCGCTGACCGAGCGGGTCCCCCGCGATCACGGTGGTCGTCGCGCCGGAGGGCACGGCCGCACCGGGATCCTGCGCGTCGGTGCCGAGCTGCGCGAACGAGCCCGCGCACACCAGCTCCCGCTCACCGGTCTGCCGCGTGTCGACCTGCACGGCCACGGGGTCGCGCATCACGCTCGGCAGGCTCGCGTTGCCCGCGAACACAGCGAGCGCCGCCGCGACCGCCACGATCACGATGCCGGTCAGCGCGCGGAGCCCGCCTCGCAGCGCACGATTCATCTGCGCGCTCATCGCTCGCCCTCCTCGCGCGGCTCGCCGTCGAACGGCTCGACACCGGCCGGATCCCGGTCAAGCGGCTCGGCCTCGAGCGACCCTCCGTCGAACGGCTCGCCGTCTCCCGCGGGCTCGAGTGCGGCGCCGAGCCCGGGCTCGACCTCGGGCTCGTCCGGGCCGCTCGCGCGCACCGGCTCGTCGTAGGCATCGCTCCCCGGCTCCGCGAGCGGCGCGGCGGGCGCGGGCCGGGCCGGGTCCGTCTGCGGGTCGAGGGCCTTGGGTGTGGTGCTGCCCCGTCGCCGCCGCTCGGGCCGCTCGACCACCTCGCCGGTCGGCAGCGCGAGCAGCAGCACGCCGAAGAGCACGATCAGCTGCACCCACCAGACCGTGCGGCCGCTCATCGTCGTGCCCTCGAGCACGCTCACGATGCTCGCGGGCTGCTCCGCTGAGGCGTCGACGTCGCCGTCGAGCCGCCAGAGCAGGCCGTGTTCCGTCTGGCCCGCGCTCGCGAGCGACAGGCTGCGGTCGAACGTCGCCTGCAGCTGTGCGCGCTCGGCCGCGTCGCCGCGATCGCGCAGCAGCACGAAGCCGATGCCCTGCTCGGCGAGGGCGTCGTGCAGGCGCTCGTCGTCGCCGGTCGAGGCGAGCAGCCCCACGAGCTGCGCGATCCGCCGATCTTGCTCCGTCGCCCCGGGCACGCGCTCGGCGGTGCGGAGCGCGTCGAGCCTCGTGCCGGCGCCGCGCTCCAACTCGGCGCGCACCTCATGATCGCCGAGGGCGGTGAGCACGAGCGTGTGCAGCCCGGGATCCGCGGCGCCAGCGGCCTGCACGAGCGCGGGCAGCTGCGTGTCGCCGGACTGCAGGCCGGTCTGCCCCGTGACGAGCCGCACCCCGAGCGGCGCCACGGCGATGAGGGCGGCGACGAGCGCCACCGACACGATCGGCGCGGCCGCGCGGGCCAGCACCGTGCAGCCGACGGCGGCGAGGCTGAGCACGCCGATCCAGTAGAGGGCGAGGCCCGACCCGGTCCAGATCGCGACGGGATCCGGGCCGACGCCGACCAGGTGCAGCTGGGCCGAGGCGAACGCGGTCACGAGCCCGAGGCCGCCGACGAGCGCGGAGAGCACGGTCGTGAACACGCGCCCGGTGAACAGGCCGAGCAGCGCGAGCAGCACGATCGGCAGCAGCAGCACCCCGACGAGCAGGGTGGCGGGCGCGTCGCCGAGGCCGAGCCGCTCGAGGATGGGCCCCCAGCCGGCGAGGCCGAACTCGGGGAAGCCGAGCATCAGCTGCCACATCGTGCCGGGTCGGAACACGGGGGTGAGCCCCGGGTCGATCACGAGGTCGAGCGGATGGCCACCGAAGAGCGAGACGAGCTGCGGCGCGAAGAGCACGGGCGGCGCCATCGCCGTCGTGAGCACGCGCGCGATCCCGCGCACCGAGCTGGCGAGGCCGACGAGCAGGATCACCAGCGCGGCCGGGATCAGCACCGGCGCGCACGCGAGCACGACGGCCGCGAGCAGGGAGGCCGTGCCCGCCCAGCTCCAGGACTCCCGGCAGCGGGAGGCGGCGAGCAGCAGCCAGGGCAGGGCGATCGCGAGGATCACGGTCGGCAGGCGACCGGCGGCCAGCGTTCCGAGCAGCACCGGGCCGAGCGCCCAGCCGAAGCCGACGAGCGCGCGGCCGGCCTTGGACTCGGTGAGCTGGGCGCCCCAGATCCAGCCACCGAGCGTCGCGGCCGGGATCGCCGCGACGAGCAGCAGCACGACCGCGTGCGAGGGGTTCCAGAACGTGAAGCTGCCGATGAGCGCCAGCACCCAGGTGTACGGGTCGGCGGGTACGCCGTTCTGCGCGATCGTGTTGCGCCACAGCTCGCCGATGGGGCTGAGCGGGGCGATGGCGTCGCCGAACAGGCTCGTGTGCGGGATCGCCCACCAGCACAGCACGATCGACGCGACCGCCGAGACGATCAGCACCGAGAGCCCGCCCGATGAGATGAAGTGCAGCTCGCGCCGCCTCGCGCCCTGGGCGGCGAGGATCGCCTCGCGGTCGATCATGCGCGCGGTGCGCACGGTCTTGCGGTCGACGCGCAGCGGACGCACGGCCGCCCACCCGGCCTCGGCGTGCCGCGCGAGCCGGCGCCGCGACGCGAGGATCGACCCCGGGGTCACGAAGACCTGCAGCGCGGCGAGGAACTCCCCGAGCATCTGGCCGGGCTGCTCGCGGATCAGCGCCCACAGCACCCGCGCCACGGCGACGAGCGGCAGCCCGAGCCACATGAAGAACGCGGCGAAGCCGGGCGCGTAGGCGATGCGGCGGTGCAGGTGGGCGGCACGGCCCTGACGATGCGCGGCGCGCATGACCGAGCGCGAGCGGTCGATGCGGGGGCCGGCGACACCCGAACGCGCGAAGCGGATGCGCGAGGCGGGCGCAACGACCACGCGATACCCGGCGCGCCTTGCGCGCACGCTGAGGTCGAGGCCGTCGTCGAACACGGGGAGCGCCGGATCGAAGCCGCCGAGCGCGTCCCAGACATCGCGGCGCACGAGCATGCCGACCGGGCCGACGCCGAGCACGTCCTGCAGGTGGTCGTACTGCTGCTGATCGAGCTCCTGCCGGCGCAGCAGCCACCGGGCGCCGCCGGTGGTGAGGCTCTGCCCGAGCTCGATGATCCGCTCGGGGTGATCCCAGTCGACGAGCTTCGGGCCCGCGAGCACGACGGAGGGTGCGCGCTGCACGGTATCGAGGATCCGCTCGAGCGCCGCGGGCTCGGGCGCCGAGTCCTCCGCGAGGAGCCACAGCCACTCCTCCGGCGAACCAGCCGCGCCGGCCGCCTCACCCGCGCCGGCCGCAGCCGCGCCGGCGACCGCGGTACCGGCGGCCGCGGCGACGCCGCGGGCGATCGCCTCTCCGAACGGCAAGGGCTTCGCCGCCGTGACGATCAGCTGCGCGCCGCCCTGCTCGAGCTGCTGCGCCACGCGCTCGCCCCCGCCGGCGTCGATCGCGATGAGGCGATCCGGCCGCCGCGTCTGCTCGCGCAGCGCCGCGAGGGTCTGATCGAGCCACTCGCCGCCCTCGCGGGCGACGAGCACTGCCGTGACGATGGTCTGCTGCATAACACGCCCAGCCTAGGAGCGCGCGGAGTGATCCCCCGTGCGACTTGCCGCAAACAGACGCTTCACAGGAACGCCCACCGGGCGCCTCGGAGGCGACCGCCTAGATGGCTTCGCGGCGCAGCTTGCGGCGCTCGCGCTCCGAGAGGCCGCCCCAGATGCCGAAGCGCTCGTCGTTCTTCAGCGCGTACTCGAGGCACTGGCTGCGCACCTCGCAGCTCTCGCAGATGCGCTTGGCCTCGCGCGTGCTGCCGCCCTTCTCGGGGAAGAACGCCTCGGGATCGGTCTGCGCGCACAGCGCGTCGGCCTGCCAGGCGAGCGGGTTGTCGTCGTCGTCGCGACGCACGCCCGGTACGCCGAGCAGCACGGGATCGACGAACCAGTTACTCGGCACCTCAGGGTTTGGGAGCTGCTGCGACATTGCCTGCACGCCTCCTCTCCGATCACCGACCCGACGGATCATCAGACCGTCGGTTGGGACGCTGTTGCGTCTGCACACAATTACACCGGTGTGATTCGCTCAAGTCAAGCCGGGATTGTAAAGGCTCAAGAATAACTTGAGGGTTTGCGACACGCCCGCCGCGGCGAAGTTCACGGATCGAGCCGATGAGACCGAGCCGGCGAGATCGCCCCCTGCGGCAGCCCCCTACGCGGCCGCGCGCCCCACGGTCGCGATGAACGCCTCGCCCCGGCCGCTCAACTCGATCGGCGCCCCCGCCGAGACGTACAGGGACTGCCCGCGGGCCACACTCGCGACCTCGTCGAACTCGGCGCTCGGCCGTTCCACGCGCACGCGGCCCGAGGTTACGATCAGCACCAGCGGGTAGTCGGCGGCGAGCTCGACGAGTTCCGCCCGGTCATCGCCCCGCGGCACGCTCTCCGACTCGGCGGGATCGTGAAGGCGCGCACGAAGCAGGCGGAAATCCGGCACCCCGGGCGCCCATTCGATAAGGCCCGGCCCCACCGCCCGCTCGGGGAACCGAGGATCGTCGAGCTCCGAGAAGTCGACGACGGCCAGGACCTCATCCGCGTCCACGTACTTCTCCGTGAACCCGGCGCGCAGCACATTGTCGGACGAGGCCATGACCTCGACGGCGATGCCCCCAAGGTAGGCGTGCAGCTGCCGCGCGCCGAGGTAGATGGCCTGGCCGGGCTCGAGCCGCACGAGGTGCAGCAGCAGCGAGACGAGCACGCCGGGATCGTCGGGGTACGCGACCGTGAGCCGGCGCAGCACCGAGAGTCGCTCGCGATCGATCCGACCGCCGAGCTCCGCCGACGGAGCCTGCACGGCAGCCGCGATCTCGCACACGGCGCGCGCCGCCTCGTCGGATCCGCCGAGCGCCCACTCCACGTAGGCCCGGCGATCCGCGCGCTCCCGGTCGGCCCCGTCGGCCGCCGCACCCGCGTCGGCCCATCGCGCGCCGCAGAGTTCCGCCGCGCGGTGCAGCGCCGCGGACCCGCCGGCCGCCTCCGCGAGCGCGGCCAGTTCGCGCCGCGCGTCGGCGATCGGCCGGAACCCGCTGAGCGCGGCGACCTCGCTGAGCGCCACCAGCAACTCGGGCTTGTGGTTGGGATCGCCGTAGTTGCGCTCACGCGCGTCGCGCGGCACGCCCGCGGCCTCTTCGGCCGCGAAGCCCGCTTCGGCCTGCGCCCTGTCGGGGTGCACCTGCAGCGACAGCGGGGCCCCGATCGCGAGCACCTTCAGCAGGAACGGCAGTTGCGCGCCGTCGACGCCGTAGCGCTCGGGATCGCTCTCGATCAGGTCGATCAGCGTGCGGGCGCCGGGGACCGCCTTCGCCACGGTCGCCGGGCCGCCGGGGTGCGCACCCAGCCAGAGCTCGGCCTGCGGCTCCCCCGTCGGGCTCGTGCCCAGCAGCTCCGCCAGTGCGTCGCGCGACCCCCAGGCGTAGTCGCGGGGCGTGTTCTCGATGAAGACGAGCATGGCGATACCATACCGACTATGGCCGAGAACACGAGCCGACGGCTCGCCACGAAGACCCGTCTGGGCGTCAGCGCCTGGGCGATCGTGGTGCTCGGCGCCGTGATCGGGCACACTGCGGTGCTGAACCTCGTGGGCCTCCCGGCCAAGTTCGCGCTCGACGGCGTGCTGCTCGTCGTGAGCCTCGTCGTCTTCATCCGGGTGCGCCCGGAGCGGTTCCGCTGGTACCGCCTGCCCGCACCGCTCTACTGGTTCCTGGGCTGGGCCGCGCTCTCGCTCATCTGGTCGCACTACCGCTTCGAGAGCCTGCTCGGCGTGGTCGCCCAGCTCGCGACCACGGCCGTGGCGATCGCGCTCGCATTCGTGCTCAGCTGGCACGAGCTGCTGCGCACCCTCGGCACCGCGCTGCGCTACCTGATCGGGCTCTCGTTCGCCTTCGAGCTCTGGGTCGCGATCTTCGTGCGCGGGCCGCTCCTGCCGTGGTGGGTCGTGCCGCCCGAGGGCGAGACGCCGCGCATCCTCTACTGGAGCCGCGACCTGCTCTTCGCGGGGGGCAAGATCCAGGGCATCCTCGGCAACTCCACGCTGTTCGGCTTCGTCGACCTCCTCGCCCTGATCGTATTCGCGATCCAGCTGCGGGCCTCGCTGGTGCGCGCGGTCAACGGCTGGTTCTGGGTGGGCATGGCGATGCTCACGCTGCTGCTCACCCGCAGCGCGACCGTGTGGATCGCGCTGGCCGCCGTGGTGGTGGCGCTCGCGCTCGCGCTCTGGGCGCGCCGGATCGGCTCGGGCTCGCGCCTGCCCGTGTACCTGACCGGCGCCGGCCTGGTGGCCGCCGTCGCCCTCGTGCTCGCCTTCGCGAGCGGCTGGTTGTGGAGCATCCTGGGCAAGAACGCCGACCTGACCGGGCGCACCGAGATCTGGGCCAAGGTGTGGCAGCTCGTGCAGGAGCACCCCGTGGTCGGCTGGGGCTGGGTGAGCCACTGGACCACCTGGGTGCCGCCGTTCGAGGGGCTCGACATCAAGGCCGGCATGCCCGTGCAGACCGCCGAGAACGCCTGGCTCGACGTGTGGCTGCAGCTCGGGATCATCGGCGTGCTCGTCTTCGCGCCGCTCGTGGTGCTGACCCTGCTGCGCACCTGGTTCCGCGCCGTGGATCAGCCGCGCCGCGGCCCCGGCCCGGCGCTCCCCTACGCCACGTCGGGGCTGTGGCCGTGGCTCGTCATGGTGGCGCTCGTGGTGCAGTCGATCACCACCAGCGAGCTGCTGTTCGAGGGCGGGTGGCTGCTGCTCGTGACCCTCGCGGTGAAGACGCGCTACGACTTCGAGCTGCCGGCGCTCGACACGGAGCCGACGCGGCTGCCGTGGCGGCGGGTGCCGATCCCACGCGGCGGTGCCCGATGAGGGTGACCGAGGCGCAGCTCGCCCGCCTGCGCGAGATCGCGAGCATCGAGCGGAACGTCATCCTCGAGCACCTGGGCCGCGAGGGGCAGGATCCGGCCGAGAGCCTCACGATCGTGCCGAGCGTCGACGAGCTCGTGGTGCGCGAGCTGCGCGACGACCTGCTCGAGGAGCGGGGGCGGGAGGCCGAGTTCTTGCTGGCCCGGCTCGCGGGTCGCAGTTCGGCGGACGACGCGGCCGAGCACCGCAGGAACGCCGACGAGCTCGAGTTCTCGCTGCTCCGGGAGATCGCCGAGGCCTGCCCGGCGCTGACCGCCGGCGTGTGGGAGGCCGCGGGGCGGCTCGGCACGGGCTTCCGGGCTGCGGCGCCCTGAGGGCGCACCGGTCCCAGCTGCCGATCCGCGGTCAGAGGATGTCGGCGAGGCGGTTCTCGAACATCGAGAGCGCCGACCCGATGGCCATGTGCATGTCGAGGTACTGGTAGGTGCCGAGACGCCCGCCGAAGAGCACCCGCGGCTCCGCGTCGGCGAGCGCGCGGTAGCGCAGCAGGCGCGCGCGATCCTCGGGCGTGTTCACCGGGTAGTACGGTTCGTCGTCGCGGCCCGCGAAACGCGAGAACTCGCGCATGATGACCGTCTTGTCGGCCGGGTAGTCACGCTCGGGGTGGAAGTGGCGGAACTCGTGGATGCGGGTGTGCGGCACCTCGGCGCCCGCGTAGTTCATCACGCTCGTGCCCTGGAAATCGCCCGTCGGCAGCACTTCCTCCTCGAAATCGAGGGTGCGCCAGCCGAGCTCGCCCTCGGCGTAGTCGAAGTAGCGATCCACCGGCCCGGTGTAGACCACGGGGATACGGCCGGCGACTGACGCCTTGTTGAGCGGCTGCGAGGCGTCGAAGAAATCGGTGTTCAGCCGCACCTCGATGTTCGGGTGGTCGGCCATCCGCTCGAGCCAGGCGGTGTAGCCGTCGGTCGGCAGGCCCTCGTGCGTGTCGCTGAAGTAGCGGTTGTCGTACGTGTAGCGCACCGGCAGGCGGCTGATCACCTCGGCGGGCAGTTCGGTGGTGGGCGTCTGCCACTGCTTGGCGGTGTAGTCGCGGATGAAGGCCTCGTAGAGCGGCCGCCCGATGAGCGAGATGCCCTTCTCCTCGAGGTTCTGCGCGTCTTTCGTATCGAATTCGCCCGCCTGCTCGGCGATCAGCGCACGCGCCTCGTCGGGGCCGTAGGCGGCGCGGAAGAACTGGTTGATCGTGCCGAGGTTGATCGGCAGCGGGTACACCTCGCCGCGGTAGTTCGAGTACACCTTGTGCACGTAGCCGGTGAACGAGGTGAAGCGGTTGACGTACTCCCAGACCCGCTCGTTCGAGGTGTGGAAGAGGTGGGCGCCGTAGCGGTGCACCTCGATTCCGGTCTCGGGCTCGGGCTCGCTGTAGGCGTTGCCGCCGATGTGCGGGCGCCGGTCGATCACGACGACCCGCTTGCCCAGCTCGCTCGCGGCGCGCTCCGCGATCGTGAGGCCGAAGAAGCCGCTGCCCACGACGAGCAGGTCGATACCGTCGAGCGCATCACTGCTGAGAGAATCCATGACCGCCAGTCTAGATCGCGAGAGGCCCGGCACCCGACCCGGCCGGCCTCGGCCGCCCTGCCGCCGCCGCGCGGCCCCCTCGCGCCGCGTCAACTCAGACGATCCAGGCCTCGACCGTCGAATCGACCGCCGCGCCGCCCACGATCCGGTAGCAGGGCTGACCCACCCAGGCGATCGAGCCGAGCGACGTGTCCTCGAACGCCTCGCAGTCGCTCGGGTTCTCCTGCGACCCGAAGAGGAACTGCCACCCCGAACTCGGGTCCTTGGCGAAGTAGGCGCGGGAACCGCCGGAGGGGATGGCCGATCCGGTCGCCGCCGAGGCACGCTGGTAGCCGACAAAACTCGCGTCCCGGCTGGGCTTCGCGGTGCCGCCCGAGAACGCGCGGCCCTTCTTCGCGTGACCGGCATCGGCATACGCCTGCACGAGCGGAGAGAGCCGCTTGACCGCGGTGATCAGCGCGGCCTTCTTCACGCAGCTGAAGCGCGCGGTCGGCGACGCGTGCTTCGCCTTGGTCGTGTAGGAGACCGAGCAGGCGAAGCGCGAGTTGGCGTAGCTCCGGATGTGCTCGTACGAGCTGTCCGATCCGCCCGTGTACTGGAGCCCGTCCTTCTTCAGCTTCATGATCACGGCGTTGCGGTATTCGTTCGTCTTCGTCCAACTCTGGCCGCTCTTCATCTCGGCGCCCCGCACTCCGCTCGTGAACGAGACCCACCACGTGCGCGTGCTCGAAGCCTTGAACGAGCTGCCCCAGTTCCACGTCGCCGTGCGGATCTGCCCCGCCTTCTTCTGCGCGGCGGCCACCGCCGCCGAGTTCACGAGCTTCGCATAGCTCGTCACGGTCGGGGCCGGCGCCGCCGAGGCCGGAGTCTGGGCCGCGGGGCCGGCCCCGAACGCGGAACCGAGGGTCAGCAGCGAGGCGACGAGCGCTCCGGACGAGAGGATCGCGAGTGTACGACGCATGAGAACCCCCGGTGGCGGTGGGACGGACTGGTGGTACGCCAATGATGCCGCCCGGCCGCGAATCGGGCTATGGGGGAAGCGTGCTATTCGAGCGAGGTCAGCGCCCACTGGGTCGCGCGCGCACGAACAGACGGGCCGAAGCGAGCAGGATCCGCTTCACGAGATTCGCCGCCTGCTGGGGCACGCTCCGGAACTCGTTCGAGGTGTCCCGGTACCGCGTCTCGAGCTTCTCGAGCTTGAACCGCAGGTCGGTCGCATCCTCGTCGATCTCCGCGGCGCGCGCGGCGAGCGCGCGGGCGACCGTCTCGAAGTCGTACATGCCGCCGAAATCTGCCTCCTCGCCGCGCACGATCTCGGCCACGACGCGGTAGAGATAGCGGTACAGCGACATGAGGAAGGCTTCATAGTCGCCCCCGGCGCCGGTGCGCTCGCCTTCACGGGGGAAGGATCGCAACTGCTCGAAGGCGGCCCGGCTGCTCCACTCCGGGAAGTCGAGCGCCCGCTCCGGATGCCCGATCGCCGAGTAGAAGAAGGGGATCTTGTCGTTCCAGGTGAGCGTCACCGTGGGGATGCCGAAGGAATAGGCGATGATCGACGAGTGCATGCGGATCGCGGCGATCGCATCGAACCCGGCGACCGTCTCGACCACCTCCCGAGTGGTGTGCGGGGTGATCACCTGGTCGTCGGGCAGGCCGAGCCGCTCGGCCAGGATCCGGAGCGTGATGTTGTCGTCCGTGCTGCCGTTCGTGTAGTAGACCGAGGGGATACCCGCGCCATCGAGCATGCGGCGAAGCCCGGCGAGGTAGGCGAAAGCCTGCTGCTCCGACCAGTCGCGGCCGTTCGCGCGGAACAGGCCGGCCCGCACCACGTTGATCCCGACGCGGTAGTCGCCGCGCCGCGGCTCGAGCCCGTAGACCCACTTCGACCAGACCGCGGGGTCGCTCACCAGTTCGAAGTCGTCGCGGCTCGCATGCTTGCGGAACTCGGCGAGGTTCTCGCGCACGGCGATCGCCTTCACGCACGATCGATCGAGGATCCGGCGAAGGCCGTCGGCGTTCGACCGGTCGGCGTCCATATTATTGATGCCCAACGACGAGAAGACGACGGGGATCCCGCGCTCCTGCGCGATCCCGGTGATCCGGTCCACGTACTCGTTGAACCCGAGATAGCTGTGGCCGACGATGCCGCCCCCGGCGAAGAAGATCGCGTCGCTCGTCGCCACGAGATCCTCATCGATCTCGCGAAGCGACATCCGCAGCACCTCGGCCGCGTCCTCGCCGGCAGCCGCCTCGGTGCGCTCGGAGCCCGCTTGAGGCACCCCATGGTTCTCGAGCACCACATTCATGAGCTGCCTGAAGCAGATCCCGATCAGGTTGTCCCCGAGGTTGTCGTCGACGAGCGAAACCAGCAACAGCCGCATCGGCGCTCACTCCCAGAACTCGTCGTCCGCCTGCTCGGCGGTCGGCTTCTTCTTCCTCTTCGGCGCGCCCGGCTTCGGCGGGTTGAGCACGTCGAGGGCCTCCTCGATCTCGCCGTCGAAGACCAGCCTGCCCCGGTTCAGCACGATCCCGCGGGTGCAGAGCTTCCGCACCGTGCCGGCGCTGTGGCTGACGACGAACATCGTCACGCCCTGGGAGCGCAGCTGCTGCATCTTCTCGTCGCACTTCGCGCGGAACGCGGCGTCGCCGACCGAGAGCACCTCGTCGACGAGCAGCAGGTCGACCTCGGTGTGCACGGCCGTTGCGAACGCGAGGCGCGAGCGCATGCCCGAGCTGTAGCGGCGCACCTCGAGATCGAGGAAGTCCTCGACGCCCGAGAAATCGACGATCTCATCGAAGCGCGCGTCGATCTCGCGCTTACTCATTCCGAGGATCGCCGCGTTGAGATAGACGTTGTCCCGGCCGCTCAGGTTGGGGTGGAAGCCGGCGCCCACCTCGAGGAGGCCGGCGACGCGCCCGCGCGTGCGGATCCACCCGCTCGTCGGCTGCTGCACGCCGGCGATCATCTTCAGCGTGGTCGACTTGCCCGAGCCGTTCGCGCCCATAAGCGCGACCGATTCGCCCTCGTACACTTCGAAGTTCACGTTGTCCACCGCGCGAAACGCGCTCGTCAGCTTCTCGCGCTTGCCGAGCGCCACGAGCGTCTGCTTGAGCGACGGGTTGTGCTGGATTTTGAACGTCTTCACGACGTCGCGCACCACGAGCACGGGCACCTGGTCATCGCCCGGAGCGCCCGGCGACTGCGCGTCAGAGGTTCTGGGCAAAATCACCCTCCAGTTTGCGGAAGACCGACTGACCGACGACGAGGACGATGCACGAGATGACGAACGCGACGAGCGCGTACCACCAGAGGTGCTCCGGCTGGGTCGCGGTCGCTGTCGTGACGTCCCAGAAGCTCACATGGCTCATCTCCACGGCGACGGTCACCGGGTTCGACATGTAGAAGTGGAACAGCCACGGCGGCGCGTGATCCTGCACCATCTCGAAGGTGTAGAGGATCGGCGACGCCCACGTCGAGAACATCAGCAGGATGTCGACGACGTTCTTGGTATCGCGATAGATCACGTTGAGGCTGGCGAAGAGCAGGCCGAGCCCGAGCGTGAAGAGGATCATGATCAGCAGCCCGACGATGAACACGAACGATTTCGCGATGTCGAAGTGCCAGCCGAAGAAGAGCGAGACGACGAAGAGGACGGCGAGCTGCGGCAGGAAGTGCACGAGCGAGTTGCCGACGGCGGCGATCGGGAAGATCTCGCGCGGCAGGTAGATCTTCTGCACCAGCGCCCGGTTGCTGAGCACCGAACCCGTGGTCGTGCGAAGGATCTCGCTGAACAGGTTGGCGACCACGATGCCGGCGAAGAGGTAGACGCCGAAGTTCTCCATACCGCGGGTGCGGCCGAACAGGAGGCCGATCACCACGTAGTACATGAAGAACTGGGCCGTCGGGCGCACGTACGACCAGATCCAGCCGAGCGCCGAGCCGAAGTACCGGGTGGTCACGCCTCGCTTGAGCAGCAGACTGAGCAGGTAGTGCTGCTTGATCACGCCGCTGATTCCGCCGCCCGTTCCGGGTCGCGCGAACCGCGGGTCGCTCAGCACGAGACGGTCGTCGATCACCCGGACATCATACCCGACCGCGCCAGGCCGCCCGCGCGCACGACCGGCCGGGCGACCGTGCGACCGTGCGGCGGGAGCGCCCGGATACACTGGCTTGATGACGCACCCGCTCGATGCCGACACCGTTCTGGTGGGCATCTCCTGGCGTGAGGGCATCTACCTCGACCTGACGGTGACCGCGTCGCCGGGCACTGGCCCGGCCTCCGAGGGCGCGGAGACGGCGCCCCCGCTCGCGTTCGCGCTCGTGTCGGGCGAGCGCCGCTTTCCACTGACTGCCGTGCCCGGCGGCGCCGGATCCGTCACGATCCCGATCAACGTCGCGACCTTCCACGCCCGGCAGGGCATCCCCGACGGCGAGTGGGCGATCGTCCCCGTGTTCGAGGGCTCCGACGGCCGCGCAACCCGCGTGGCTCTGCCCCTGGTCGATCGGCTAGCCGACGCGGGCCGCGTGTTCATGCACGACGGCGACTCGGCCGCCGACACCGTGACCTTCGCGCTCGCCGGCGACGAGACGCGCCCCGAGATCCGGCTGCGGGCCTTCGCGTTCGGCCGCGAACCGGGCGCGAGCCGGGCGGCGCGGGCGCGCACCCGGCTGCGGAGGGCCGCGGTCGGCGCGCTGAAGTCGACGCTCGCGGTCGTCTACGCCTGCGCGCGCGCCACGCGACGGCGGCGCGCGACGCGGATCCTCTTCGCCACGGAGCAGCAGGCGCGCATCGGGGGCAACCTCGCCGCGATCCGCGCCCGCATGCTCGAGCGCGGGCTGGGCGACCGCTTCGAGATTGCGGAGCACGCCTGGGTGGCGCGGAACCGCGACATCGCCGGCCGCTTCGCGCAGGCGGCCAGGGTCGCCCGCGCCGACTACCTCGTGATCGACGACTACTTCCCCGGGCTCGACCTGCTGCGCACGCACCCGTCGACCCGGATCATTCAGGCCTGGCACGCCGGGGTCGGGTTCAAGGCCGTCGGGTACGCACGCTTCGGCAGCGCGGGATCGGCGCCGCGCGAGACCTCGCACCGGAAGTACACGTGGGCGATCGCCGGCTCGACGCACCTGCGGCGCACCTACGCCGACGTGTTCGGCATCGAGCGCGAGGCCATCATCCCGACCGGCCTCCCGCGGATCGACGCGTTCCTCGACGCGGGCGGGCGCGCGGCCGCGCTCGCGGCCTTCGCGAAGGCCCACCCCGAGGTCGACGGCCGGCGCCTCGTGCTCTTCGCCCCCACGTATCGCGGGCGCGGTAGCGGCGACGCCCACTACGACTTCGATCGCATCGACTTCGCGGCGCTCCACGCGTGGTGCGCGGAGGCCGACGCCGTCATCGGATTCCGGATGCACCACTTCGTGGCCGACCCGGTGCCGATCCCCGTCGAGCTCACCGACCGCCTGATCGACCTCACGCACTACCCCGACGGCCTCGGCCTGCTGCACTCCGCGGACGTACTGATCACCGACTACTCGTCGATCATCTACGAGTTCTCGCTGCTGGATCGCCCGATGCTCTTCTACGCGTACGATCGCGACGCCTACGCCGCGACGCGCGGGTTCCAGCAGGACTACGACGCGACCGCGCCGGGGAAGGTCTGCCTCGACGGGGCCGCCCTGCTTGGAGCGCTGGGTGACGGGGACTTCGAGCACGAGAAGGTGACGAGGTTCCGCGAGCGCAACTTCGATCGGATCGACACCGGGTCGTCCGACCGCTTCATCGACTGGTTCTTTCTCGAAGAGATGCCGGAGGAATACAGATGAACATCGCTGTGCTGTTCGCGGGCGGGGTCGGTTCGCGCATGAATACGGGATCGGTGCCGAAGCAGTTCCTGCAGATCCACGGCAAGCCGATCATCATCCATACCCTCGAGCACTTCGAGCGCCACCCCGAGATCGATGCGATCGCGATCGCGATCCTGCCCGAGGGGCGCGCCGAGCTCGAGCGGCTCGTGCACCGCTTCGACATCTCGAAGGTGCGCTGGATCGTCGACGGCGGCGCCACCGGCCAGCAATCTCGCCACAACGCCCTGCGCGCGGTCGCGGCCGGCTGCCCCGACGACGCGATCGTGCTGATCCACGACGGGGTGCGGCCGCTCATCGACGACGAGCTGATCTCGCGGAACATCGCGCTGGCGAAGGAGAAGGGCAACGCGATCACCTCGTCGAAGGTCAATGAGACGATCGTGGTCGCCGAGGGCGACACCATCACGTCCGTGCTGCCGCGCGGGCCGCTCTACGCCGCGCGCGCGCCGCAGTCGTTCCGGCTCGGCGAGATCCTCCGCGCCTACGACCGCACGCTGGCCGCGGGCGAGCTCGACTCGATCGACTCGGCCACGATCATGCAGCAGTCCGGCGCGCAACTCCACCACATCGAGGGGCCGGCATCGAACATCAAGGTCACGACCGGCGACGACCTGCACATCGCCCGCACCTTCTTCAGCATCGTCGAGAATCGCGAGTTGTTCGGGAGCGGAGAGGCGTGAGCGCCACCGGCGGCGGATCCGCGGGCGCGCTGAGCCGCGTCGTCGCGGGCGACCTCGACACGATCACCTCGGCGGCGCTGCCGTGGGACGACCTCGCCGGAAGCGGCATCCTGGTCACCGGCGCGAGCGGCATGATCCCGCTCATCACGGTGCTCGCCCTCAATGCGGCGAACGACCGCCACGGCCTCGACTTGCGGATCTACGCACTCGCGCGCAGCCGCGAGCGCGCGGAGCGGCAGTACGGCGCGCTGCTTCGCGGCGGCGCGATCGAGTTCGTCGAGCAGGACGTCGCGGCACCGCTACCCGAGCTGCCGGGCGTGACGCACATCATTCACGGCGCGAGCGCCGCGCAGCCGAAGCGGCACGCGACCGACCCGGTCGGTACGCTCACAGCCAACATCCTCGGCACGCGCAACCTCCTCGAGGCCGCGCGGCGCTGGGGCGCCCGATCCTTCACCCTGATGTCATCCGCCGAGGTCTACGGCACCCGCCCGGGCAACGCGGGCACCGCGGCCGATCCGGATGCCGGCGCGGTGCTGCTCTCCGAGCACGACTACGGCGGCATCGACATCCTCGATCCGCGGGCCTGCTACTCCGAGGGCAAGCGCGCGAGCGAGACGTTCGCCGCCGTGTACCACGCGCAGTACGGCATCCGGTACACCGCGGCGCGGTTCGGGCACATCTACGGCCCCGGCCTGGCGCTCGACGACGGCCGCGTCCAGGCCGACTTCGCCCGCGACGTGATCGCGGGGCGCGACATCACCCTGAATAGCGCCGGCCTCGCAGAGCGCACCTACACCTATGTCGCCGACGCCGTCTCGGGCATGCTCACGGCGCTGCTGCGCGGCGAGCCGGGAGCCTACAACGTGTCGGATCCGGCCGGGCTCACCTCGATCCGCGGCCTCGCGCAGCGGTTCGTCGAGGCGCGCCCCGAAAAGCGGCTCTCGTTGCGCTTCGCGGAGCCCGAGCACCGGTTCGCCACCAGCACGGCGCAGTTCCAGGGGCTCGACAGCGCGAAGCTCGCGGCGCTCGGCTGGCAGCCGCGCTTCGGGCTGGCCGCGGGCATCGATCGCTTCCTCTCGCACCTGGAGCAGTTGCAGCCCGGCCCGACGCAGGAGAACCCAAGACCGATGAAGTAATGTTGCTGTGTGCCAGCAGCCGTCGACACCCGGAGCGCCAAGCCCGACGCCGAACAGAGCCCGCCCCGGCACCTCCGTCTCGACATCCAGGCCCTGCGCGCCATCGCCGTCGCGCTCGTGGTCGTCTACCACCTGAACGCGCAGTGGATGCCGGGCGGGTACATCGGCGTCGACGTCTTCTTCGTC
>JAGQTL010000329.1 GCA_020439035.1 Leucobacter sp.
GAGTAGTGGCACGTTCGTCGGGGGCGCGACCGGCACCCCGCCCACGTCGCCGATCGCGATCGGGCGCAAGGTCGGGGTAGCCGAGGACGCCGGAATCTATGTGGGGTCGTGGACGCGGATCGTGCTGCGTGAGGCGCTCGACGGCGAGGTCTAGTCCGGATCCGACGTGAGCGCCGGCAGGATCAGGGCGTAGACGTCGAACGGCTTGGCACCGTCCGGGTGGTCCCGGCGAGTGCGGCCGCGGAACTCGCGCGCGACGCCGTGCAGCCGCTCACGCAGAGCCCGCTCTTCGGCATCGGTGAGCCACAGGCGCCCTCGTGAGGTCATGCCCTGCTCGGAGCCGTCGGCGGCCACAGCAGCGCTGAGTCGATCGAGACCCTCCTCGAGGTCCCCGAACCAGGCGTGGACCGACGTCCGGCTCGCGGTCGTCCCCGCCGCACGATGCGCCTCCGGGGTGACGGTCAGGCTGTCAGCGGCGGCGCGCCACGGCCGCTCGCGGGCGTCGCCGGTGGCGCCATCGCGGGTCACGATGCCCCACTTCTCCAGCGCCCTGAGGTGATAACTCATCGCCGAGGGCGTCAGGTCGCAGAGCTCGGCAGCCTCGGTGGCCGTGAGGACCTCACCGCTGAAGAGTTCGGTGATCAGGCGCTGGCGCGCGGGGTGGGCCAGCGCGCGCATGGCTCGCGGGTCGGTGATCCGCACCTCCGTGGGGGCAGTGGCTCGGCGCGGGGGTCGGGCAGCCATGACCGAATCTTAGTTGCCCGGTGGGATCTGAAGCGGTACCTTCACATAATATGAAGCGAATGTTTCAGGAATGGCGCGAGGTCGCGGCCTTTCGGGACGCACGCATCCTGCTCATCGCCGGCGCGCTGTCGCTCGCCGGTGACGCGATGGCCATGGTCGCGCTCGTCCTGCGCGTCCACGCCTCCGGCGCCGGTCCGTATGCCGTGTCCGGGCTCCTGTGGTGCTTTGCACTCCCCGTTGTGGTCACCATGGGACTCGCGGGACGCGCGTCGGACCGAATCGACTCGCGGAGACTTCTCGTGGCCTCCGGTCTCGTGCAGGCCCTGGCGGCCGCAGCGCTCTCCCTCGTCGATGACCTCTGGGCGACCTTCGCCAGTGTCCTGGTCCTGCAGACAGCCTTCGCTTTCGGGAACCCGGTGTGGACGACCTTGCTGCCGCGCGTCGTCGGTGAGCGATTGGTCGGGCGCCTCATCGCCCTGCAGCAGGGCCTGAGGGCGGCGGCGGGTCCGGCTGGCGCTGGCCTGGGCGGCGTGCTCGTCCAATGGCGCGGCGACGGAATCGTCTTCGCGCTCGATGCCGTGTCCTTCCTCGTGCTGGTCTGTGCCGCCATGGCACTGCGCATCCGTCGTCGAGGTGAGGATCCAGACGTGAGCCCGACCGGCCGGCGACGGGTCCTGCGGTCATTGCTGCCCACCGACGGGGTGGCCGCACTCCGATCCGCGCGCGTGCTCTGGGTCCTGGTCCTGGCCCTCCTGCCCTTCATCGTCACAGTGGAATCGGTGAACGTCGTGGAGGTCTTCCTCGTGCGCGACGTGCTCGGCGCCGGCCCGGCGCAGTACGGCCTCGGCGAGGTGGTCGCCGGCTCGGCGGCCATCGTCGGATCGTTCGTTGCCGGGTCGATCCTTCACGAGCAGACCCGCGTGCGGGCCATTGTCTGGGCTCTGTTCGGCTGCGCCGCAGCACAAGTCGGACAGGGCTTGGCTCCTTCCTTCCCGTGGTATCTGCTCGGCGCGGCCGCCGTCGGGTTCCTGCTCGCGATCGGGAACGCGTGCATCTTCGCCCTGCTCGTC
>JAGQTL010000330.1 GCA_020439035.1 Leucobacter sp.
CATCGCCGATCGCGTAGACGCCCGGAACGCCGACCGCTGCCAGAGTCGCATCGCACAGGATCCCGTTCTGGAGCAGGACCCCGGAGGATTCCAACCATTCGGTGTTGGGCACGGCCCCGATCCCGAGCAGCACCGCGTCGACCTCCAGGCTCGAGCCGTCGGTGAGCAGCAGCCGCCGACGATCCCCGGCGGGTTCCACGTTCTCCACCGAGACGCCGAACCGGAACTCGACGCCCTCGCGTCGGTGCTTGTCGGCGAATATCTCGCCGACCTCCGCGTTCATGGCCCGCCCCATGGGAGCCTCGAGCGGCTCGATGATCGTGACTCTCATTCCGGCTTTCACGGCGGTCGCAGCCGCTTCGGCGCCGATGAAACCGGCACCGATCACGGCGAGATGATGCTCCGGCACGATCGCCTCGCGCAGACGGTCGGCATCGGCGCGCGTGCGGAGCACGTACACTCCTTCGAGTGATGCCCACGGGGTGAGGCGAGCCCGCGCACCTGTCGCGATGACGATGACGTCGTAGTGCATCGTGCGCCCGTCTTCGAGCGTGAGGGTCTTGGTCGCCGGGTCGAGCGAAGCGGCCGCGGTGCCGAAGCAGGTCACGATCTTGCCCCGCCGGAACTCGCCTCTCGCCCCCAGTGCGATGTCCTCGGCGGAGAATGCGCCGCTGAGGTATTCCTTGGAGAGCGGCGGCTTGTCGTAGAACGGATCATCCTCGGCATCGACCAGAGTGATGTCACCGGTGAACCCCTGCGAGCGGAGATTCAGGGCAAGCTTTCCGCCGGCGACCGAGGCCCCGACGATCACAACATGCGACATGTTCTTCTTTCCTCAGTCCTCGACCCACAGCGCCGAAACCGGGCAGGATCTTGCGGCTTCCTCGACCCTCGTGCGCTCCGATTCGGGGACGTCGATCTTGAGGAGAACGACCTTGCCATCGTCATCGATGTCGAAGTAGTCGCCCGCAGCTACGACGCAGTTCGCGTACCCCTGGCAGAGTGACAGGTCGGCTTTCACCGTGCTCATGCCGTTTCCTCTCTTTCAATGACTTCCGGGAACATCGGCTCGTAGGGGGAGCCGATCATGGCCGAGAAGGTGTGCACGGTCTGCCAGGTCAGCGACTCCAGCTCGAGCGGGTCGAGGGCGATCCACTGCCCGGACTTCGGCGAGTCGATGAGCAGTCTCGTGCCGTTACGGGTCTCGACCCGGGTGACGACGATCTCGGAGAACTCATTCGCGATCATGAGCGGCTCGCCGACCGTGCGTGCGACGAGCCGAGCGCGCTCCTCGGCCGCTGCGATGGCATTGGCGTGATCGATATCCGCGCCTTCCCAATCGATGCTCATAGGAAGATCGCCAGGTTCTGGGTGCGGAGCACCGACTCGTCCACGAAGATGACGCGCCGGGCGAGCCGGTATTCCCCGTCGGCCTCGCGGAACACATCCTCACGATGCGCCGAGATGATCGCCGGCTCGTTCACATCGCCGCGACTGCGGAAGAGCATCACCGCTGAGTCGGCGATCAGTTCACCGGGCACGTCCGTCTCGAACACCCGTACATTCGTCACGTAGTGCCGCAGTCGCGAGGGCGGATCCTCGGTCCAGGCGTGCTCTGTGAGGAAACGGGCGACCCGTCGGCTCAGCGAATACTTGTTCTCATCCCAGTGCGCCATACCGGGCGAGGTGCTGAACGGTGTTCCGAGCGCGGTGGTGACCCGAACCGGCATGACATAGTGGATGTCATCCGTCAGCGTCTCGAGCCACTCCTCGTAACGCTGCTGATCGAGCAGGTAGGCCTCTTCGGTCAGCCAGCGGTGGATCGTGGCGTGAGACTCGCTCGTGAACGGAAGCGAAGCTCCGACCCGGTCTGCCAGCGTCGATGCTCGACGAAGCTTCGACGCCTCAGAAATCGACTTTCCGGTCTCCTCAATCATTTGGCCACCTCTTGATCATTCTTCTTCTTGCCCGTGAGCCGAATTCCTGAGTCCTTCGGCAATTCTCCGCCGATGGTCAAGGCACGGAAGTCGACACCTTCGTAGTCGGGCTCCATGTAGTCCGCCCAGCGGTCGAGCAGGTGGCGCTGGTTGTACTCGCCGTACCCGACGTGGGCGACACCCGGTCCCGCGAACTCCTCGGGTCCGAGCGGATCCACGACAGGCGAGCCGTCCTTGAGCATGCCCATCCGTCCGTTGAGCAGCAGCCTGCGTGCCATCGACCCCTTCGCTGTGTTGGTCAGAGAGACCCAGTTCTCCACGTCGTCCTGCTCGAACATGCCGGTGGAACCGAAGCACATCAGATAGGCCTTGTAAGAGAGCTCCTTGAACTCCTCCGGCGCCTCCGCATCCACTGCGAACCAGGAGTAGATCTCGGTCTCATCCTCGCTGATCGGCATCCAGGTGCGGATCGAGATGAAGGGGATCACTTCGTCGTCCGATCCCTCTTCGACCTTCGGCCAGTTGTGGACGAGGCTCATGTTCGGAAACATCGACGCGGCGGAGATCATGAAACCGTCGCGTCCGATGACGTCCAGTTGCTCCTGGGACCAGACCTCCTTCATGCGCTCGATCATCTCGGCGGGATAGCCGACATAGCGCAAGCGCTCTTCGAGAGATCCGGGCGGGAGCTTGTAGGTGGTGCCGCCGCCGTTGCCCGCCCAGTACGTGTTGCCGTCCTTCCGCTTCTCGGCCTTCGGCTCGCGGAACAGCCCGATCTCGACGACCGAGGTGTGCGTTTGCGGCGTGTGATACATATCGCCGGCGAAGTTCTCCGCCCCGATCTTCCAGTTCGCCTTGACTCGCCATCGCTGCGGGCCCCGCAGCTCGATCCCGCTCGAACTCTGCCGCGTGTAGTAGTCGAGGTAGAATTTGAAATCTCCGATGTAGTCGAGCAGTTCCGGCGCCTCCGGATCCATGCTGATGAAGATCAAGCCGTTGTAGCTCTCGAGCCGGGGAGCGGGGAGCAGCCGAGCGCCCTTCCTGCTGAAGCCCGCTTCACCACCGTAGGCCTCCTCGTGGAACGGCAGTCCCACGATCCGACCGTCGTTTCTGTAGGACCAACCGTGATACGGGCAGCGGAAGTGGGACGCATTGCCCACCTCTGCCCGACAGACCTGCATGCCGCGGTGCAGGCACATGTTGAACAGCGCTCGAAGCTCGCCCTTCTCATCCCTCACGATAATGAAGGAGTCGTCGAGCACACGCCGCACGACGTAGTCTCCGGCCTGCGGGATCTCCGACTCGTGCGCGACGAACAACCACGCACGGCTGAAGAGGTTGGTTCGCTCTCGATCGAAGATCTCCGCGTCGTTGTAGACGTATGCGGGGATCATTCCGCGTCGGATCTCGTCGTAGATGGCGCTCGGGGAAGTACTCATGTAAACCTACCAATTTGTCTCTGTCAGGCAGAATCAATTTCTTCTACATCACACATTCTGCACCAAGCGACATGACTTGGCAATATCTGACTGACAGAATGCTTCTATGGAATCAAGAAAATCAGCACCAGCAGCACACTCCACCGACGAGCTCCGCGACGAACTCGCGTTGGCGAACAGGATCCTCGTCGATCACGGCATTCTCGACGCCTTCGGGCATGTGAGCGCACGGAACCCCGACGATCCGGAGACGTTCCTCCTCTCGCGGAACCTGGCACCCGGCCTCGTCACCGCCGAAGATATCCAGGTCATCTCCTTCGACGGCACCGCCCATGACGACCGCCCCAGCTATCTCGAGCGGTTCCTGCATGCGGAGATCTACCGACGACGCGAAGACGTGCATGCGATCGCGCACAGCCATTCGGCGTCCATTGTGCCCTTCAGCGTGTCGGAGACCCCGCTCCGTGCGGTATGGCACATGGCGGGATTCCTGGGCACGGCTGTGCCGGTATTCGAGATCCGCGACTCCGTCGGAAGCGGCAGCGACCTTCTCGTTCGCGACAGCGATCTGGGCAGGGACCTCGCATCGGCACTCGGGGATCAGGCGGTCGTACTGATGCGCGGGCACGGGTTCGCGGTCGTCGGCGACTCGCTGCCTCAGGTCGTCGCGCGCGCCGTCTACTCCGATCTCAATGCGCGCGCGCAGGCCGCTGCGATGCAACTCGGGGGGTTCACACCGCTGACGGAGAAGGAAGGCATCGCCGCCGCTGAATCGAACAACGGCCAGCTTCGCCGGGCTTGGGAGGTCTGGAAGCAGCGTTCGACGACATGAGGGTTCCCGGGTCTTGAGGCACGGACCTTCGTTCGCGCCGCATGAATGCCCCGCTCGAACCGGGGAACTCTCTCGTGACCCCCGCGGGCGCGTGCTGATCGCAAGAAAACGCAACGCGTTTCCGCGCAGCGCGCGGCCGGCGGGTCCGCAACCCGCGTCGCCGCCGGGAGAGGAGGGTTCAGAGTGCCCGGATCGACGCACTCACCCCTGGACTCGCCTGTGTTTCCGGACCTCCCGAGTGCGTCGAGTGCGCCCTGAAAGGGCTCATCGGAATTGAGGGTGTAG
>JAGQTL010000054.1 GCA_020439035.1 Leucobacter sp.
GCCTCGGGCTGGTAGTAGTCGTAGTACGACACGAAGTATTCGACCGCATTGTTCGGCAGCAGCATCCGGAACTCGTTGGCGAGCTGTGCGGCCAGCGTCTTGTTGTGGGCGAGGATGAGCGTCGGACGCTGCACGGCCTCGATGAGCCACGCCGTGGTGGCGGACTTGCCAGTGCCGGTCGCGCCGAGCAGCACCACGTCCGTCTCGCCGGCGTTGATCCGTTTCGCGAGCTCGTCGATCGCCTGTGGCTGATCACCGCTCGGCTCGTAGTCGCTGACGACCTCGAACGGGCGTACGCTCCGGGTGGCTTCCATGCTTTCGAGAGTACTCGCCGGCCGCCCGTGCCGGCTGTGCGCTCAGCTGGGGTCGTTCCAGGCCCAGATATCATCGCCGCGCAGCGTCGCGTCCGCGCCGCCGTCGCAGTAGATCGTCTGCCCGGCCATATGCGTGTTCTGCTCGCTCGTGAGCCAGATCAGCAGATCGGCGATCGACTGCGCCGGCTGGTGGTAGTTCAACGGCATCGGCACGGCCGAGTCGACCATCGCCGCCCCCTCGGGCGTGGCGAGCAGATCCTTCGTCATGGGCGTGATCACAGTGCCCGGAGCCACGGCGTTCAGCGGAATGCCGCTCCCCGCCCAGGCCTCCGAGATCGACTGGCGGCGCACCCACCGCGAGACCGCGCGCTTCGATGAGGAGTAGTTGAGGAACCCGACCTCCGGCCCTTGCGCGGCGAGCGCCTCGCCGATCTCGAGCGCGCGCGGCTCGTCGCCCGCGAGGCCGGCATCGACGAGTTCGGCCGAGACCGGCTGGAGCGACGCCATCGACGAGACGACGGCGACGCGGGGCGCATCCGACTCGCGCAGGGCGGCAAGCAGCGCGGTCAGGAACTCGGTGACCCCGAAGAAATTGATCGAGAACGTCTTGGCGATGGGTGCGGAAATACCGGCGCAGGCGATGACGGCGTCGATGCGCCCGCCAGCGACCTCGGCCGCACGCGCAGCGGCCTCCGCGCGACCGGCGTGCGTCGAGAGGTCGCCCGAGACCTCGACGCCGTCCAGATCGACGCCGATCACCGTGTGCCCCGCGTCTCGCAAGGTGGCGGCGGTTGCGGCGCCGATGCCCGATGCTGCTCCGGTGACGACGTATGTGCGACTCATGATGCGTTCCTTCGTTCTCTCGGATTCGAGGCTTCTCCTGCGATTCTCGCCGAGGGCGCCATCGGGGTCAAACCGCACACTCGGGCGCTCGGCTCTCGAGCCGATCGGGCGCGGCCTCCTACACTGGAGCCATGAAGACCAGCGCGTCGAAGGGCTCCACCGGAAGCCCGCCGGCCCCCGCAAAACGCTCGGGATCGTCCCGCTCCTACGCGCCGCTCATCGGTGAGATCATCGGCGTGATCGCGCAGTTGTGCCTCCTCGACGTCGGCATCTCCTATCTCGTGATCGACGATGCGGAGGACGCGGAGGTGCAGCGGCTGGTGATCTGGTGCGCGATCACGACGGTCTATCTGATCGCGACGGCGATCGGTCTCGGCCTCGACGTGCGGCTGCGCACCCGCGACGACGAACGCCAGCGGCGCTTCATCGGCGGGCCGATCATGCGCTGGATCTCCGGCGTCGTCGTGTTCAGCTCCAGCCTCGTCGGTCTCTCGGCCGCGGTCATGCTGATCCTCATGCGGAACGACCCCGAGCATCTGGCCGTCTACGAGCTCGCGGCGATCTGGGCCATGCTCGCCTCCTGGGCGCTCTTCAACTGGGGGTACGCCCGGATCTACCACTCGCGCTTCTACCGGGCTCGCGACGGCGCGCCGCTGGTGTTCCCCGGCACCGAGCATCCGCGGCTCGTCGACTTCGTCTACTTCGCGTTCACGAATGCCACCTCGTTCGCGGCCTCGGACGTCCAGGTCGTCGACAGTCGCATGCGCTGGACGGTCGTCTGGCACACGACGCTGAGCTTCTTCTTCAACGCGCTCATCATCGTGCTGACCATGAATACGATCACCGGGGGGCTGCAGGGGCGGTGAGCCTCGGGTGCCGAAGCGCGGCGGCGTTGGGAACCCGTCGAGTTCCGGATCGGCTCAGAGCGTCTGCCCGGCGAGGAAGTGCCAGCCGAGCCACCACCAGATGAGCAGCACCGCGACGCGGATGGTGCGATCGTTCAGGGTTCGGCGGAAGACCTCCGAGGCTGTGGCGTCGGGGTCTCTTCGACGCTCGATCACGCCCACCACGACGAGCGCGATCGCGCACAGCGCGAAGAACACGGCGCTCAGGGTCATGCGCGGGCCCGTGAGACGAGGTACCAGCCGCCTAGGATCCAGAGCGCGACGAACAGCGCCTGCCCGATCGGCGAGGCGAGCGCGGGGTCCGCGAGATCGCTCAGGGCGAAGGCCGGCTCACTCGGCCGCACCCTCCCCACGATGAACTCCCCGAGTTCCCAGAGGCAGCCGACGATCACGATGAGGCTCCAGCTCCAGGCGAGGCGCCGCACTCCCGGGGGCCATCGCTCCGCGTCACCGCCCGCGCCCGCATCTGCATCAGTATCCGCATCCGCCGGGGCGCCCGAGGAGGCCGCCACGATGACGAAGGCGCCGATCGCGCAGATGAGCACCTGCAGGGGAAGGCTGTGCCGGCTGAGAAGCATCGCCACGACGCCGGCGCCGATGAGCACCGGCGCGATGGCGCCGGTCGGCACGCGCAGTGCGGCACGGCGCGTGCCGCGCACCGGCCGAAGTCGATCCGCCCCGAGGAGCGCCGCACCACCGAGGAACACGGTGGCATCGAACCACTGGGCCCGAACGATCTGCATGACCCCGATCACGATGAGAATCGCGATCCACGCCGCCGCACCCCGGGTGAAGCCGCGCATCGTGGACTCCGAGGTGTCTCAGCCGAACCAGAGGGCGAGCTCGCGGGCGGCGGACTCGGGGGAATCTGATCCGTGCACGAGGTTNNTGCTGCACCTTGAGGCCCCAGTCGCGCCCGAGGTCGCCCCTGATGGTTCCCGGCGCCGCCGTCGTGGGGTCCGTCGTCCCGGCGAGCGAGCGGAATCCCTCGATCACCCGGTGCCCTTCCGCGCGGATCGCGACGGTCGGGCCTGAGAGCATGAACTCGACCAGCGGCTCGTAGAACGGCTTGCCCTCGTGCTCCGCGTAGTGCGCTGCGAGCAGTGCCCGGTCCGCGTGCACGAGCCGCAGATCGACCAGCGTGTAGCCTTTGGCCTCGATGCGGCGGAGGATTTCGCCGGTGAGGCCGCGCTTCACGCCGTCCGGTTTCACCAGGATCAGGGTCTGTTCCATCGGGATGCGTGTCCTTTCGAGCTCGTGGTTCCGGCGATCAGCTTACCGGCTCCTGGGCCGCGAGCCAGGCGACCCGGTCGCGATCGATCCGCGCCCCCTTGACCATGCAGTAGATCCAGAGCGCGGTGAAGATGGCGCCGACGACGAGCGCGGGGAGCAGGATGAACCCGGTCGCGAGCATGAGGGCGTGCGCGATCCAGCCGATCCAGATGCCCGCGCGCCCCACGCGCATGAGCGCGAGCGCCGCGACGCACACGAGCGCGAGGCCTCCCGCGATCCAGAGGCCGAGTTCGCGCGGCTCGAGCAGGCCGAGGCCGAAGATCGTCAACCCGATGAGCACCACGACGATGAGCTCGAAGCCGAGCACGATCGACGCGAGCGCGCGCTGCGTCTTCGAGCCGGGATCGTCGCGTCGAGCGGCACCCGAGATCCGCATGGCCGAGTTGTGCGCGAGGGTCTCCGACGGCGAGAGGCGCAGCTCGTCGGCCCCCTGGGCGGTACCCTCGCCCTCTGCGTCTTCCGCGCTCATGCGCTCCCCCATCCTTCGCTCCGGGCGTGGGCGATCGCCTCGCCCGCGAGCAGCACCGACCCGACGACGAGCACGGCCCGTCGCTGCCGCTTGGCCGCCCAGTCGCGCGCAAGCTCGAGCGCCTCGACGAGGCCCGAGGCCGATTCGACGGGAACCTCGCCGAACGCGCGCGCGGCGATCTCGGTGAGTTCGTCGGCCGCGAGCGTCCGGGGCGAATCCACGGGCGCGGTATAGACGAGGTCGGCGATCGGCGCGAGCTCCTCGAACACGCGCTCGGCATCCTTGTCGGCGAGCGATCCGACGACGAGCGCGAGTTCCGAGAAGTTGAACGACTCCGTCACGGCGCGGGCGAGCGCTTCCGCCCCGTGCGGGTTGTGGGCCGCGTCGACGTAGACCGTCGGCTCCGTTCCGATCAGCTGCAGGCGGCCGGGCGAGGTGAGCTGGGCGAGGCCCTCTTCGAGCACCTCCTCGGGGATCGGCCGTTCACCGCCGAGGAATGCTTCGACCGTCGCGATCGCGAGTGTCACGTTCTCGGCCTGGTGATGCCCGAAGAGCGGCAGGAAGACGGGATCGTAGGCGTGCCCGTGGAAGCCGCGGACGTCGAGCTGTCGGCCGCCGACGGCGAGCCGATCCTCGAGCAGGCCGAAGTCGCGGCCGGCGACGAAGAGCCGCGCTCCGGCATCTGCGGCGGCCTCGATGATCTCGGTGGCGGCCTCGGGCTGCTGCGCGGCGCTCACCACGGTCGCACCGGGCTTGATGATGCCGGCCTTCGTGCGCGCGATGGTCGCGAGGTCGGGCCCGAGGATCGCGGTGTGATCGAGGTCGATCGGCGTGAACACGGCGACCTCCGCGTCGGCGATATTCGTCGCGTCCCACTCGCCGCCCATGCCGACCTCGATCACCGCGGCATCGACGGGGGCGTCGGCGAAGAGCGCGAACGCCAGCACCGCGAGCGCCTCGAAGAACGTGATCGACCCGTGCCCGGCCGCCTGAAGCTCGGCGTCGACGACCTGGAGCGGCAGTTGCAGCTCATCCCACGCCGAGGCGAGCGCATGACCGTGCACGGGCTCGCCCGCGATCTGGAAGCGCTCGGTGAAGTCGACGAGGTGCGGGCTTGTGAAGAGGCCCGTGCGCAGGCCGTGGGCCCGGAGCAGGGACTCGATCGCGCGGCTCGTGGAGGTCTTCCCGTTGGTGCCCGCGATCTGGATCACCGGGTACGAGAGCTGCGGGCTTCCCGCAAGCTCCGCCAGCCGGCGCACGGGCTCGATCCGCGGCCGCGGATGCGCCTCTCCGACGCGCGTCAGGAGCTCGTCGTAGACGCGGCGCGCTTCGCGCTCGGGCCCGGTCATCGCGCGCTCCGGTCGACGGCGCGAAGGCCGATCCCAAGCGGGGCCTTCTCGGTGCCGAGCGCTTCGGCCACCGTGGCAAAGGCATCCCCCGCCCCCTGCGCGGGCGCCGTCGACGGCTCGGAGTCGAGCGCACCCACCGTCAGACCCACGGCGAGGGTTTCTCCGGCGATGAGCTCGGAGTGCGCGTTCAGCGCAGCGACGAGCTCCTGCGGAACCTCGAGTGTCAGCACGATCCGGTCGCTCACGTCGAGCCCCGCATGCTTCCGGGCCTCCTGCACCGCCCGGATCGCGTCGCGCGCAATGCCCTCCGCTTCGAGTTCCGGTGTCGTCTCCGTCCGCAGCAGCACGAAGGCTCCCCCGGGCAGCAGGCCGATCGCATCCCGCGCGGGCTCGCCGTCTCCGTTCCCGGTGACGAGCGTCAGCTCGTACTCCCCCGGCTGCAGGGCGATACCGCCGGCGGTCACCGCGCCCTCGGCCTCGAACCAGTCGCCCGACTTCGCCGCGGCGATGGCCTGCTGCACGCTCTTGCCGAGCCGGGGACCGGCGGCTCGCGCGTTCACCGTCAGGGTGTGGACAATCCCGTGCTTCTCGGCCGAGCCGGGCTTCAGCGGCTTCAGCTTCACCTTCTTCACGTTGAGCTCCTCGCGCAGGATGTGCGCGAACGGCTTCAGGAGGTGCTTCTGGCCGGTCACCACGGTCAGCTTCGCGAGCGGCAGCCGCACCCGGAGCCGGTTGGCCTTGCGGAGCGCGAGCGCGTGCGACGTGATCTGACGCACCTCGTCCATGGCGGCGACCAGGCCCGCGGCGTCCTCGTCGCTCCGGAACAGCGAGGCGTCCGGCCACGATTCGAGGTGCACCGAGCGCCCGCCGGTCAGGCCGCGCCAGATCTCCTCCGCGATGAGCGGCATCATCGGGGCCGCCACGCGGGCCACCGTTTCGAGCACGGTGTAGAGCGTGTCGAACGCCTGCTGGTTCGCGGGGTCGCCGTGCTCGCCCGCCGTGCCGGACCAGAAGCGGTCGCGCGACCGGCGCACGTACCAGTTCGTCAGCACTTCCGCGTACTCGCGCAGGGCTTCGGCCGCCGACGTCGTGTCGAGTCCGTCGAGGTGGCCCTCGACGTCGCGGATCAGCCGGCCGGTCTTCGCGAGGATGTAGCGATCGAGCGGGTCCGAGCTGTCGGTGCGCCAGCTGCCCTCGGCGCCGTCGGCATTGGCGTAGAGCGAGAAGAAGTACCAGCTGTTCCAGAGTGGCAGGATGAACTGCCGCACGCCCTCGCGAATGCCCTCCTCGGTCACGATGAGGTTGCCGCCGCGCACGACCGGCGAGGCCATCAGGAACCAGCGCATCGCATCCGATCCGTCGCGGTCGAAGACCTCGTTCACGTCGGGGTAGTTGCGCAGGCTCTTCGACATCTTGTTACCGTCGCTACCGAGCACGATGCCGTGACTGATCACGCTCGTAAAGGCCGGACGGTCGAAGAGCGCCGTCGCCAGCACGTGCTGCACGTAGAACCAGCCGCGGGTCTGGCCGATGTACTCCACGATGAAGTCGGCCGGCTGATGCGTGTCGAACCACTCCTGGTTCTCGAACGGGTAGTGCACCTGCGCGAACGGCATCGACCCGGAGTCGAACCACACGTCGAAGACGTCCTCGATGCGGCGCATGGTGGATCGCCCGGTCGGGTCGTCGGGGTTGGGCCGGGTCAGCTGGTCGATGTAGGGCCGGTGCAGGTTGTCCGGCCGCACGCCGAAGTCGCGTTCGAGTTCGTCCAGGCTGCCGTACACGTCGATCCGCGGGTAGAGCGGATCGTCGGACTTCCACACCGGGATCGGGCTGCCCCAGTAGCGGTTTCGGGAGATGGACCAGTCGCGAGCGCCCGACAGCCACTTGCCGAACTGGCCGTCTTTGACGTGTTCGGGGTGCCAGGTGATCTGCTGGTTGAGTTCCACCATCCGGTCGCGGAACTCGGTGACCTGCACGAACCAGGACGAAACCGCGCGGTAGATCAGCGGTTTACGGCAGCGCCAGCAGTGCGGATAGGAGTGCTCGTAAGTTTCGTGGCGCAGCAGCACCGCGCCGCCCGCCGCCGCGGATCCGGTGTGGTTCTTCAGATCCCGGATGATGTTCGGGTTGGCGTCGAAGACCTGCTGTCCGGCGTAGTCGGGAACGGTGGCGTCGAACCGGCCGCGGGAATCGACCGGGTTGGCGGGCGTGATGCCGACGGTGTCGGTGGTGGC
>JAGQTL010000055.1 GCA_020439035.1 Leucobacter sp.
ATGATGAAGTCGTCGAACGACAGTGCGAAGCTCAGCAGCGCGGCGCCGATGATGCCGGGGGCCAGCATCGGCAGCGTGATGCGCCAGAACACCTGACCGGGTGACGCGTAGAGGTCGCGGCCCGCCTCCTCGATCGCCGGGTTCAGCGAGGCCACGCGGGCCTTCACCGCGACCACGACGTACGAGATGCAGAACATCGTGTGCGCCAGGATGATCGTGCCGATGCCCTTCTCGACGCCCGCGAGCAGGAACTGCGCCGCGAGGCCGGCGCCGAGCACGACCTCGGGGGTCGCCATCGGCGTGAAGAGCAGCAGGCTCACCGTGGAGCGGCCCTTGAACTTGTAGCGCACGAGCGCGATCGCGATCAGCGTGCCGAGCACCGTGGCGGCGATCGTCGCGACGACGCCGACGAGGATGCTGTTCGTGAATGCGGTGCAGACCTGCGGCGCACCGCAGGGGTTCTGCCAGTTCTCGAGCGAGAATCCGTTCCACGTGATGTTGTTGCGCCCCCGCTTCTCGTTGAACGAGAAAAGGATGACGTTCGCGATCGGCAGCAGCAGGTAGATGAGCGCGATCGTGCCGACGACCGGGATGAAGGCCTTGCCGAGGCTGAAGTTCTTCACAGCAGATCCTCCGCCCCGCTCTTGCGCACATAGGTCGCGACGATGATCAGGATGATCACCATCAGCATGATCGAGAGCGCCGCCGCCATCGGATAGTTCTGCGTCTGCAAGAAGTTCGACTCGATGACGTTACCGATCATGGCCGTGCCGGTGCCACCCAGGAACTCCCGGGAGGCGTTGACGTAGTCACCGGACATCGGGATGAAGCTGAGCAGCGTGCCCGAGACGATGCCCGGCATCGAGAGCGGCAGCGTGACCTTGCGGAACACCGTGATCGGCGAGGCGTAGAGGTCGGATCCGGCCTCGACGAGACGCAGATCCAGGGCCTGGAGCGACGCGAACATCGGCAGCACCATGAACGGGATGAAGTTGTACGTCAAACCGAAGATGACCGAGAAGTGCGTGCCGATCAGCTCGTTCGGCAGGATCGACTTCCAGGCCAGCGTGCGCAGCAGGAAGCTGATGAAGAACGGGGCGATCACGAGGATGAGCAGGATGCCCTGCATCATCGGCCGGTTGCGCACCCGCACACCTATCAGATAGGCGAGCGGGTAGCTGATCAGGAGCCCCAGGATGGTCGCGACGATCGAGTATGCGAACGAGCGCAGGATGTGCGGCCAGTACTCGGCGAACGCATCCCAGTAGTTCGAGAACTGCCACGCGGCCACGTAGTGCCCGATGCCGTCATCGGCGGCCGGCGCCTGCAGCGAGGTGATCGCGAGTTGCACGAACGGCGCCACGAAGAAGAGCAGCATGTAGGCGATGCCCGGTGCGAGCAGCAGCAGCGCCATCCAGCCCTTCTTGCGCGGGGCCTGCTCAACGGCCTTCGTGTTGGCCGAAAAAGCGGTGAATGCCATGAGGTACCGCCTACTCGCTCTCGAGCGCGGCCTGCGCGGCGATCGCCTGCGTGGAGAAGTCGGCGGTCAGCGCGCCGGTCTCGAGGCGGTCATCGGCGAGGCCGAAGGTGTGCTCGGTGAGCCAGCTGAGCCACACCTCATCACCCAGGTGCGCCGCCGGGCCCGCCTCCACGTTCTGCGCGAAGACCTGCACCTGGCCGGAGCCGGGCACCTCGACGCTGTACTGCGTGCTCACGCCGATGAACGAGACATCGGTGATCCGGCCCGGGCCCACGACGTTGATCGACGCATCGGCCTTCGGCGCCGTGGTGTGCAGCCGCAGCTTCTCGGGCCGCACGCCAACCGTGATCACGCCGCTGTCGCGCTGCGCGCGATCGCGAGGCACGGTGATCGTGCCGCCGTTCGGCAGCGCGGTTTGGATCGCGGCGGATGTGCCGCCGGTCACCTCGACCTCGAACAGGTTGGACTGGCCCAGGAAGTTCGCGACGAACGCGGTCCTGGGCAGCTCGTACAGCTCTTCGGGCGCACCCATCTGCTCGATCACGCCCTTGTTCATCACCGCGACCGTGTCGGCCATGGTCATGGCCTCCTCCTGGTCGAGGGTCACGTGGATGAACGTCAGGCCGACCGCGGTCTGGATGCGCTTGAGCTCGAGTTGCATCTGGCGGCGCAGCTTGAGGTCCAATGCGCCCA
>JAGQTL010000056.1 GCA_020439035.1 Leucobacter sp.
CCGAGCAGCGCGATGCAGGAGGATCACGTCTCGATGGGCTGGCATGCGGGGCGCAAGCTGCGCCGCGCGCTCGACGGCCTCGGCCGGGTGCTCGCGATCGAGCTCCTGGCCTCGACCCGCGCGCTCGATTTCCGCGCGGCGGATGCCTCGGCGGGGGCCCCCTCGCCGGCGACCGTCGCGGTGCACGCACTGTTCCGCACCCGCATCCCGGCGCCCGACACCGATACGTTCCTCTCTCCCACGATCACCGCGGCACGCGACTTCGTGGTGACCGGCGCCGCCCTCGAGGCCGCGGAGGGCGCACTCGGCGCGAGCCTGGCCTGATCCCCGCGTCGATCAGTCGGCCGCCGAGGCCGATCCACCCTCGGATGCCTGCGCGATCCACGCGACGCCCTCCCGGTGCGCGCGGGCCACGGTTCTGCCGTGCCACTCGCCGCTGAGGAAGAAGTTCTGCTCGCCGAGGCGGTCGAGCACGCCGGAGCGCACGAGCTGCTTGAGCAGCGCGGCGCCCCCGTTCACGATCAGCCGCGATTCGTGGCTCGCGAGCTCCTCGGAGTAATCGACCAGGATCTGGGCGACGCTCACCCCGAGATCGTCGACGCCCCGCAGGCGCAGCACCACGACGGCCCGGCGGGTCTCCGAGGTCACGGCCGGCAGTTGCTCGCGGAAGTTCGCGGCGCTCGCGAAGAAGAGGTTGCCGTAGGGCTGCAGGATCACCACCTCGCCGGCGGGCACGTCGCGCGGCGGCTCGACCTCCCGCATGAACGCGTTCTCGCTCACGAGCAGGCGCCGAACCGTCAGCTGCTGGGACTGCTCGACCACGAAGAGTACGACGGCGAGCGCGACGCCCGTGAGCACGGCGAAGTGCACCGGCACGATGATGGTCATCGCGAAGGTGGCGATGAGCACGACGGCCTGCAGCTTGCCCGACCGAATCGCGCGCATGATGACCGGGGGCCGGATCGTGCCGAACCCCACGACGATCAGCAGCGCGGCGAGCGCCGGGAATGCGACGAAGCCGACGAGGTCGCCCGCGGCCACCACGATGATCGCCATGACGGCACCGGCGACGAACAATGAGAACCGCGTCTGCGCGCCCGCCTGCACGTTCAGCGCGGTCGCCGACATCGATCCGCTCGCGGGCATGCCGCGGAACACGCCCGAGATCACCGACCCCACGCCCTGCCCGATGAAATCGCGCGAGGCGTTCGACGGCTTGCCGCCCGGGTCCGGAAAGGCGGTCGTGATGCCCGCGCCCTGCACCATGCCGACGAACGCGATCGCGAGCGCCGGGATGAGCAGTTCGATCACCGCGTCGAACGCGGGGAGCGCGGGCAGCGGCAGCCCGAGCCGGCCGGTGGCGACGTCGCCCACGACGGGAACGTGATGGCCGAGCAGCCGGAACCCGTAGGCCGCGCCCGACCCGGCGACGATCGCGATGACCATGCCGAACGCTCCGAGGCGCGTGCGGTTCAGGAGCACGATCAGGGCCAGCGTTGCGGCGCCGACCGCGAGCGACGGCAGGTGCACCTGCCAGAAGTGCACCAGCAGGTCGAGCGTGCGCAGCACGCGGTTCGAGCCCTGCGCCGCGTAGCCGGTGAAGTTGCCGAGCTGACCGAGGATCGTGTTGACGCCGACACCCGCGATGAAGCCGATCATCACGGCACTCGAGACGAAGCGCAGCAGCCTGCCGAGGCGGAGCACACCGGCCGCGATCATGATGAGCCCGGCCATGATCGAGAGTGCGAATAGCGCGCGCTCGGGATCCGAGAAGCGTTCCAATCCGGTGTCGGCGACGATCAGCGCCGTCGCCCCGGTCACCTGGACGGCGAGCACGGGGGTGCTGCTCGCGATCGCGCCGCCGACGGTGCCGAAGAGGTACCCGTAGAGGCCCGCGAGCGGGTTGACGCCGGCCAGCACGCCGAGCGCGAGGCCGTCGGGGACGCTCTCGACGCCGAGCACGAGCCCCGCGATGGCGTCCTTCTTCGCCTTCTCGCGGGCCGGCACCAACCGTCTCGCCCAGTTCGCGACTCGCGCGCGTCTGCTCGCCTTCGCGCCGACGTCTCCGGCATCGGCGTCGCTGCCGGAGGAAGGGCTCGGATCTTCCATGTCGCTCCCTGCATTCTATCGGCGCTCGCTATGCTGCGAGTGTGACGCAACCACCGAAGGTGCCGGCAGCGGATCAGACGCTGCGCATCCTCAGCCTGCTCGCGGCGTCCCGCGGCCCCCTGCCCGCGAGCATGATCGCCACGCAGCTCGAGCTGCCGCGATCCACGGTCTACCATCTGCTCGCGACGCTGCAGGAGCACGGCTTCGTCATGCACCTGCCCGAGGAGCGGCGCTACGGCCTCGGGATCGCCGCGGTGGAGCTGAGCTCCGCCTACAACCGGCAGGAGCCCCTGACACGGCTCGGCCGGCCGCTGCTGGCCGCGCTCGTCGATCGGGTCCGAGTGAGCGCGCACCTGGCCGTGCCGCACGGGCGCGACATGCTCTACGTGATCGAGGAGCGCGCGCCCGGCACGCCCCCGCTCGTCACCGACGTCGACGTTCGGCTACCGATGCAGTTGACGGCCAGCGGCCGCGCGGTGCTCGCCGCGCTGCCGAAGGCGCAGGTGCGGGCGCTCTTCCCCGACCGCAGCGCCTTCGTGCACCGCCACGAGGTGGCCGACGATATCGACCGGTATTCCAAATTGCGCACCGTGCTCGACGCGGTGACCACCCGAGGCTACGCGGTCGAGCAGGGATCCGTGACCAGCGGCCTCTCGTCGGTCGCGGTGCCGGTGCTCGATCACCGCGACTGGCCGGTGGCCGCGATCGCGGTCACGTTCGTCGACGGCCCGGGAATGGCGCCTCGCTACGAAGAGTTCGCCGAGGAAGTGCGGCGCACGGCAGAGACGCTCTCGACCCGGATCCATGGTCGGCGCGCCACGGTACCGTCGCCGGCGGTCGCAGCGGCACCTGCGGCGGCAGCCGTCTAAGCCACGCGCTCGCCCGCGCGCCACACGGCCGCCGTGAGCGACATGCCCGGGCGGTAGGCCAGGTGGGTGGCCGAGGGCGCTTCGAGGAGCTGCAGATCCGCGCGCGCGCCGGCGCGGATCACGCCGACCGCCGGCTGCACGGTACCGCGCGGGTCGAGCCAGCCGTCGTGGTCCATGCCGAGGGCGATCGCGCCGCCGAGCGTCGCCGCGCGCACGGCCTCCTGGATCGTGAGGCCCATCTGCAGCACGGCCGTGGCCACGCAGAAGCCCATGGAGCTCGTGTAGGAGGTGCCGGGGTTGCAGTTGCTCGCGATCGCGAGCACGGCTCCCGCGTCGACCAGCCGCCGCGCCGGGGCGAGCGGCATGCGGGTCGAGAGGTCGCACGCGGGCAGCACCGTCGCAACGGTGCCGCGCGCCGCGCTCCACGAACCGGCGAGCGCGTCGATGTCGGCGTCGTCGAGGAACCCCAGGTGGTCGACGCTCAGCGAGCCGTGGGCGACGGCGAGCCGAACTCCGGGCCCGTGGCCGAGCTGGTTGCCGTGCACGCGGGTTGCGAGGCCCTTGGCCGCCGCCGCATCGAGCACGCGCGCCGACGCGGCCTCGTCGAAGGCCCCCGTCTCGCAGAAGACGTCGACCGCGCTGACGTGGGGCGCGACCGCATCGAGCATCGGTCCGGTCACGAGGTCAAGGTAGGCATCCGGATCCTGCCCGGCCGGCACCACATGCGCACCGAGGAATGTCACCGCGTCGACCTGCCGGCCCGCGACGACGGCCGAACGCAGCTCGTCCTCGACCGTCAGACCGTACCCGGTTTTCGTCTCGATCGTCGTGGTGCCGCCGCGGCGGGACTCGCCGATCAGCCGCACGAGGTTGGCCTCGAGCTCGGCGTCCGACGCCGCCCGCGTCGCGCTCATCGTCACGTTGATTCCACCTGCGGCATACGCCTCGCCGGCCATGCGCGCTTCGAACTCGGCGGTGCGATCCCCCGCGAACACCAGGTGCGTGTGCGAGTCGACCCAGCCCGGCAGCAGTGCCCGGCCGGCGGCGTCGAACCGCTCATCGGCATCGGGTGCCTGCGCGGCGGGGCCGACCCAGGCGACGCGCGCGCCGTCGATGACGACCGCGGCGTCATGGAGGCGGCCGCCGAGGCCCTCGCCGAGCAATTCGTCGTTCGTGGTCAACTCGCCGATGTTCGTGATGAGCAGCGAGCTCATGGCATCACCTTCTCTCTACCACGCCCGATCGGTGTTGCGGGTCGTGGGTGCCATCGGCACGCGCACGCCGCGCTCCTTCGCCACGTCGGCGGCGCGCTCGTACCCGGCGTCGACGTGGCGGATCACGCCCATGCCCGGGTCGTTGGTCAGCA
>JAGQTL010000057.1 GCA_020439035.1 Leucobacter sp.
TCGATCATGCCCGGCAAGGTCAACCCGGTCATCCCCGAGGCGGTCTCGCAGGTTGCCTACTCGGTGGCGGGTGCCGACGTGACGGTCTCGATGGCCGTCGAGGCCGGCCAGCTGCAGCTCAACGCGTTCGAGCCGATCATCGCGCACTCGCTCTTCCAGTCGATCACCTGGCTCGAGCGCGCCTGCCAGACCCTACGGGTCAACTGCGTCGACGGGATCACCGCGAACGAGGAGAGCCTCGCGGATACCGTCTCGCGTTCGGTCACCGTGATCACCGCGCTGGCGCCGGTGATCGGCTACGCGGAGGCGGCGAAGCTCGCAAAGCAGGCGCTCGCGACCAACGAGCGGGTGTCGGATCTGGTGATCGACGCCGGGCTGCTGGATCAGGCCCAGCTCGACGACATCCTGCAGCCGGCGAAGCTCGCCGGCCTCGGCACCGATACCGATGTGCTCGAGGTCGTCACCCCCGCTCAGGCGGGCGACGAGGCGGCAAGCGGCGAGTAGCTGCGGCGACTCGAGCACACCGCGGGCTCACCCGCGGTATGCTCACGCGCGGGCTCGGGTGCAGGCGCGGGGTGCGCTCACCCTCCGGCTCGGGCGCGGGGTGCGCTCACGCGCGGGCGCAGGCTCGCGGCACACTCACACGCAGTGCGAAGTGAGTGCGCCGATGCCGCTGATCGTCACCGTGACCTCGGTTCCGGGCACGAGGTAAAGCGGCGGCTTGCGGGAGCGGCCCGCGCCGCCGGGGGAACCGGTCGAGATGAGCGTTCCGGGGAGCAGCGTGAGCGACTGCGAGAGCGAGGCGATGAGCTGCGCCACCGTCCGGATCATGTAGCCGGTGGTCGAATCCTGCACGCGCAGTCCGTCGACGTCGGTCGTGAGGTGCAGCGCCTGCGGGTCGGGGATCTCGTCGGCGGTGACCACCACGGGGCCGACCGGCGTGAAGCCGTCGAACGACTTGCAGCGCGACCATTGCGGCTCGGAGAACTGGATGTTGCGCGCGGTGATGTCGTTCACGACGGTGTAGCCGAAGACGTAGTCGAGGGCGTCCTCCGCGCGAACGTCCTTCGCCGCGCGGCCGATGATCACGCCGAGCTCGCCTTCGTAGTCGATCTCCTCGCTCATCTCGGGCGGCAGCATCGGCACGTCGCGACCGTGCCCGTTGAGCGAGTTCGGGAAGAGCGAGAAGAGCACCGGCCCCGAGTCGTTGTCGAGGCTCAGCTCGCTCGCGTGCTCGTCGTAGTTGAGGCCGACGGCCAGCACGATCGGCGGGTCGATCACGGCCGAGTCGTGCTCGACGCCCGACAGCGGCGCCCAGGCATCCTCGGTCAGCGCGTCGCTCGCGGCGCGCACGCTCGCCAGGGCATCGGGGCCCGCCTCGATCAGATCCTGCAGGGTGGCAAAGCTCGTGCCGAACTCGCCGACCACTGCGAAGGCATCGCCCCGCACGACCGCGAGTTCCGGCTGCCGACTCCCTGCCCGGGTCACATGCGCAAACTTCACCCATCCAGGCTACCCGCAACAATGCCCGGGTGCCCGTCGATGATCGACTATCGATTGCTACTATCGTCGTCGATAGTCCACAAGGCCGGCGGCGTGCGCGACATCCTCCGTCCGGGAAACCGGGGGCGGTGTGTCGGAGGCGCGATCGCATCCGCAAGAATGGTGGGTATGAACGATTCATCACTGACCAAGCCCGAGATCGACTTCCCCGAGGGCCCCGCGCCGACCGAGCTCGAGATCGTCGATCTCGTCGTGGGCGCCGGTGCCGAGGCGGCCGCGAGCTCGACCGTCGATGTGCACTACCTCGGCGTCGAGTTCGAGAGCGGCGAGGAGTTCGACAGCTCGTGGAGCCGCGGCGAGTCGATCAACTTCCCGCTGCGTTCGCTGATCCAGGGCTGGCAGGCGGGCATCCCCGGCATGAAGGTCGGCGGCCGCCGCAAGCTCGTCGTGCCGCCGGCGCAGGCGTACGGCACCGCGGGCGGGCATCCGCTCTCGGGCAAGACGCTGATCTTTGTGATCGATCTGCTGGGCGTCAGCTGATCGACCTGCTGGGCGCCGGCTGATCGACCTGCTGGGCGTCGGCTGATCGACCTGCTGGGCGCCGGCTGATCCACGGTCCGGCGGCCCGCGTGCGCGAGCGGATGCGGCGGCTCTCGTGGCCGCTGCATCCGGATCGCCCGCTGCCTATCGACCCGGTTCCCGTCTGCTGATAGCGTTTTCGTGTTCAGCAAGCTTTCAGGAACAGGAGCAGCCAGTGGCGGAGACGCAGACGAAGCAGGTCGGGGAGCGGGGCTTCCTCGATCGCTATTTCGAGATCAGCGAGCGCGGATCGACGTTCGGCCGTGAGGTCCGCGGCGGCATCGTGACGTTCGTCACGATGGCCTACATCGTGATCCTCAACCCGATCATCCTCACCACGACCACCGACGTCGCGGGGAATCAGCTCGACTTCGGGCAGGTCGGCGCGGTCACCGCGCTCACCGCCGGCGTCATGACGATCCTCTTCGGCATCGTCAGCCGCCTACCCTTCGCGTTCGCGGCGGGTCTCGGGATCAACGCCTTCGTCGCCTTCACCATGGTCGGCCAGGTCACCTGGCCCGAGGCGATGGCGCTCGTGCTCATCAACGGTGCGCTCATCGTGCTCCTCGCCGCCACCGGCCTGCGGCGCATGATCTTCGACGCGGTGCCGATGGAGCTCAAGATCGCCATCACCGTCGGTATCGGCCTCTTCATCGCCTTCATCGGGTTCGTGAACTCGGGCTTCGTCACCTCGAGCGACTCACCGCCCGTCGGCCTCGGCGTCTTCGGCTCGGTCGCGACCGTCCCGACCGCGCTCTTCGTGATCACCCTCGTGCTCACCGGCGTGCTGGTCGCCCGCAAGGTCAAGGGCGGCCTGCTCATCGGCCTCGTCACCGGCACGCTGCTCGCCGTGATCGCCGAGGCCACCTGGCACCTCGGCTCGTCGGTCGACTCCGTCGGCGGCTGGGGTCTCACGGTGCCCGCGCTCTCGGGCAACCCGTTCAGCCTGCCCGACCTCAGCCTCGTCGGGGCGGTCAGCTTCGACTTCGGCAAGATCGGCGCGATCACGGTCGTGATGCTCGTCTTCAGCCTGCTGTTCATGAACTTCTTCGACGCGATGGGCACGTTCACCGGCCTCTCGCGCGAGGCCGGTCTGTCTGACGCGCAGGGCAACTTCCCCCGCCTCAAGTCGGCGCTCATCGTCGAGGGCATCGGCGCCGTCGCCGGCGGTTTGACCTCGTCGTCGTCGAACACCGTGTTCATCGAGTCGGGCGCCGGTATCGAAGAGGGCGCCCGCACCGGCCTGGCC
>JAGQTL010000058.1 GCA_020439035.1 Leucobacter sp.
GGTTCGGCACGAAGTGGTTGTCCATCACGTCGACGTGCACGAGGTCGGCCGTCGCAATGCGGTCGAGCTCGTGCTGCAGGTTGACGAAGTCGGCCGAGAGGATGCTGGGGTTGATGCGCTGCACGGTCACCCGAATAGCCTACGGCGTCGACGGAACGCGCGGCTCACCGTTGCAGGGCGAGGAGCGCGATGAACATAGCGTCGGTGCCGTTCCGGTGCGGCCACAGCTGGGCGCTCGGCGCGGATCCGGCGAGATCGAGATCCTCGCGGGCGATCGCCCGGAGGACTTCTCGCGCGTCGAGCTCCCGGAGCGCCGGATGCCGCTTGAGCGCCTCGCCGACGACCACGCGGGTCTCGGCGAGATGCGGGGAGCAGGTCACGTAGGCGATCACACCCCCGGGGGCGAGGTGGGCGACCGCCGCATCGAGCAGTTCTCCCTGCAGCGCGGTGAGTCCCGGAAGATCCTGCGGCTGCTTGCGCCACCTGGCTTCCGGCCGTCGCCGCAGCGCGCCGAGGCCCGAGCACGGCGCGTCGACGAGGATGCGGTCGAACCGCGTGTCCGCTCCGCCGAACGCCGCATCCTCGCGCCCGTCGTGGCTGACGACCTCGACGTCGTGCTCGAACGCCACCACCGCGCCCCGCACGAGCTCGGCGCGATGCTCGGAGACCTCGTTGGCCCGCACCCGCGCGCCCGCGAGCGCGGCCTCCGCGGCGAGCACGGCGGTCTTGCCGCCGGGGCCGGCGCAGAGGTCGAGCCAGCGCTCGTCGCGCCCCACCGGGCGCACCCGGCTGAGCGCCAGGGCGGCCAATTGCGACCCCTGGTCCTGCACGCGCACCGTGCCCGCCGGCGCGTCGAGCGCCGCGATCGCACGCCCCGGATCCCCGCCGGCGAGTTCGAGCCCGATGGGCGAGGGGCCGGTCGCGGTCAGCGTCGCCTCACCGCGTTCGAGGTCGATCCCGAGCGCCTCCGCGGTGTCGAGATCGAGGCCCGCCTCCGGAAGCAGCGCGAGGCTCACGCGGGGCGGCACATTATCGGCGGCGAGGAGTTGCTCGAGCTCCCCCTCGCGCCCCTCGGCCTGGAGCGCGGCCCGCAAGGCGCGCAGCACCCATGCGGGGTGGGAGCTCCGCGCCGCCAGCGCATCGTCGGGATGCTTCGCGGCCTTCACGATACGGGCGTCCCACGCCTCGGCATCGCTGCGCCCGATGGCGCGCAGTACGCCGTTGACGAAACCCGCCGCGCGCTCGTTCGCCACCCGGCGCTGCAGCTCGACGCTCTCGTTCACCGCGGCGTGCGCGGCCGTGCGCATGCCGAGCAGCTGGTGCGCCCCGAGCCGGAGCACATTCCGCGTGCGCGCATCGATCTCGCCGATGTCGCGGCCGGCGGCCAGTTCGATGATGCGGTCGTACCTGCCCCGACCGCGCAACGTCCCCGCGGCGAGTTCGGTCGCGAGCGCCGCTTCGCGCCGGCCGAGGCGGGCTTCGCGGATGCGTGCGGGCAACGCCAGGTTCGCGTAGGCCTCGCGATCCTCCACATCGCGCAGCACATCGTAGGCCACGAGGCGCGCTGCCGAGACCCGGCCGGTGCGATCCTCCGGGCGCCGGCCCCGGCCGCTCCCGCTCACTCGAGCACCGCCGCTCCACCGCGGCCGCGAAGCCAGGACGCGCCCTCCATCACCGGCTTCCCGGCCGGTTGCACGCGGCGGAGCTCGAGCGCGCCATCCGCGAGCCCGAGCACTGCGCGGCCGGCCCGAAGCTCGGCCCTGCCCGGGTCGGGGCGCCCCGCGCCCGGATCGTCCGGAGCGGTGGCCACCTCGACGAGCTTCAGCGGTTCGCCGTCGTGTCGCACGAAGCCCCCGGGCTCCGGAGTCACCCCGGCCCAGTGCGCAAGCACGGCCGCCGCCGGCAGGCCGAGATCGAGCCGGCCGTCGTCACGAGTGAGCTTGGACGCGTAGGTGGCCTCGCCGACCTGCGACTCGCCCGCAGCGGGATCCCGTTCGAGCGCGCCGATCGCGCGCTCGACGGCGTCGGTGCCGAACCCGGCCAGGAGCGCGAGAGCGGCGCCGGCAGAGGTTCCCGGGGGCACCTCCAACGCGTCTCTCGTTAGCACCGCACCCGCATCCAACTCGGCGACCAGCCGGAAGACCGTGACCCCGAGCCTCTGCTCCCCCGCCATGAGCGCGCGCTGCACGGGTGCCGCGCCGCGCCAGTGCGGCAGCTCGCTGAAGTGCAGGTTGATCCACCCGAGCCGCGGGGCCCGCAGCATCGGGTCGCGCAGCAGCCCGCCGTATGCGACGACGACGCCGAGGTCGGCGTCGAGCCCCTCGACCCACGCCGTCGCCTCGGCGCCCAGCCGATTCGCCTTGAACGTCGGCAGCCCCGACTCCTCGGCGGCCGCCGCGACCGGCGACGGGGTGAGCACCCGCTTGCGGCCGACCGGGGCGTCCTCGCGGGTGATGACGCCGACGACCCGGTGCCCCGATGACTGGAGCGCGTGCAGGCTCGGCACGGCGATCTCGGGGGTGCCGGCGAAGACGATGCGCATCTCCTCATTCTCTCAGCCTCGAGCACGCACGTGCGCACCGCGGATGGCGGGGTGCCGCGATCCACTCCGTAGAATGGTGCGATGTCGTTCGCGGTCTGGGTGTCGCTGCTCGCCGCCTGCGTGGTGATCAGCCTGACTCCGGGGGCCGGCGCGATCAACACAATGTCGAACGCCCTCGCGCAGGGCTGGCGTCGTTCGGTGTGGGGCGTGATCGGGCAGCAGGTCGCGCTCGTCGTGCACCTCGTGATCGTCGCCGCGGGCGTCGGATTGCTCGTCGCGAGCTCCCCGCTGCTGTTCAACCTCATCCGCTACGCGGGCGCGGCGTATCTCGTCTACCTCGGCGTCCGGCTCATCCTCGTACGCACCGATGCCGCCGAGCGCGACGACGCGGAGCTCGAGGGCATTCCCGAGAGCGCCTGGTCGATGGCCCGGCGCGGATTCTGGGTGAACCTCCTGAACCCGAAGGCGATCGTATTCTTCCTCGCGTTCATGCCGCAGTTCATCCGGCTCGATCAGCCGCAGTTCCCCCAGTACGCGATCTTCCTCGCCACGTGCATCAGCGTTGACGTGATCGTCATGTGGGGGGTGTTCGCCACGGCCGCCCGGCAGTTCCGCCGGGCGACGCGCACGCCTCGCGGCCGGAAAGCCCTGAACTCGACGTTCGGCTCCCTCTTCATCGCGGTCGCGGCACTGCTGGTGTTCGTGCACTGAACTGGTGTTCGTGCACTGAGCCGCGCTCGACGCAGCCCCGCGGAACGGGTCGGGGAACCGATCAGGGAACGACCGCCGTGGTCGTCTTCGTCACGGCCTCGTAGCCCTTCTTCCAGTAGTAGACCTCGGCCTTCACGACATCGCCTGCGGTGAGACTGGAGATGTCGTACGTCTTGGTGCCGCCGCCATCCCAAACATCGTTGACATACCAGGTGATCGTCGCCGACACGGGCACCTGGAAGGTGGCCTTCGTGACCTTCATCTTGGTGCCGGAGACGGCCAGGGTCTGCGCGGTCGCAACCCTCAGATGCTTCCCCGGCACGTACTTCATCGCCGAATCGAAGTCCGCCTTGACGTACCCGGGCTTGCTCGCGGTGACATTGACGAAGATGGCGGCGCCGCGGTCGGTCGTCTTGACCTTGTACGTGGACTTCGTCGCGCCCTTGAGCTTGCCGTACGAGGACCACCACTGGTATTTGACCGTCGTGCCCTTGGGGAGCGCGGAACGCTTCGCCTTCAGCGTCGACCCGGCCGCCGGGGTCCCGGTGATCTTCACCATCGTCTTGTACGAGAAGTCCTTGACCTTCTTGGCCCGGACGCCAAAGGTCACGAGCGTCGCCTCATTCGGAGACACCCGGACCGCAGCCCCCTTCTTCACCTTCTTCGACGTCGTGCCGTGCACTTTCAGCACCTTCTGGCTGGTGTGCCCGTTCTTCGTCGTGGTGCGCACGATGGCGACGCGGTACAGGCCCGGATTGACGACCGCCGTGGTCGTCGTGCCGTCGAGGGCGGACGGCGCGGTCACCTCGCGGTTCGTCTTCGCGTCGAAGAACGTCACGTAATCGTCAACGGTCTTCGTGTGTGCGAGCTTCTGGCTCTTCACCTGGATCTTGCCGTTGCCCTTGACCGCGATGTGCTTCTTCACCACGTTCTGGCCGGCGGCGACGGTCACGTACTTCGAGCCCTCGCAGTTGACGGCGCCGCTGTACCAGGCCTCGGCCACCCCGTAGCGATGCGCCTTGGTGAACGACAGGCTGTCCCAGTGCGAGTACAGCACGCGATAGTTTCGGGCCGTCGGCACCTTCGCCGTGTACTTGTTGCCGTCCCACGTCACGTCCGCGTTCACCCACAGGCAGTTGCCGTCTTTCATGCGGTAGACCGAGATGCTGCCGCGGTTCTTGCCCGCTTTGAAGCCCACGCCCTTGATCGTGCCCGAGATCGACTGCGTCGGATCATCCGCATCGGCTGCGGCCGGTGCGAGCGTGAGCATCCCGACGGTCAGGGCCGCGGTGCCGAGCACTCCCATGAGTCGTTTGGCGGCCATCGCGCCGCCGTATTTCTCTGACATCGTGACGCCCCATCCTCAGTAATTCGGACTTCAGTTCGCCGTCGACGCATCGACTGCGCGTCGACTTACTTACAGCATACCTGTTCCATAGCCTTTTGCAGAGTGCCGGCACCACCTCATCCCAGGGCCGGAGTTGTCGAAATCGTTGGGTATCGCGGCGGCATCCGATTCCCTGCGGGGATCGGGTAGCGGATACCGACCCGCTCAGGCGCTCGCGGCGTCGAACACGCCTCGATCGTCGAATCGCAACCGGAGCGCCTCCGCGCGCCCGCGGCCGTTCCGGCGCCCGGCCACGCGCGACGACGCACCCGCGGCGTCGGCAACGAGCGCACCGCGCAGCCGCTTCGCCACTTCCGCTCCCTGGGCGTAGTCGAACCGCACGATCGCCCGGACGAGTCGGCCGACCGCCGGGTCGGGCTGCGCGGCCGCGGCGAACGGCGTGGGGCCGAGCACATCGACGCCGTGCAGCTCGTCAAGGCTCCGCACGGCGCGGTCGACCTCGGCCGCGCCGCCCACCACGCTCGCGACGCGGACCGCGGGCGGGTAGCGCAGCGCGTGCCGATCGCGCAGTTCACCGCGCAGCCACTCCTCGGTGCGCCCCGTCACGAACGCGCGCACCACCGGGCCGCCGCCGGAGGCCATGATCACTCGCCCATCGGGTGCGGCGAGGGCGGCGGCGTTCTGCCACCACCGCAGGCAGTCCTCACCTGCGCGCAGCGTCTCGATGCCCAGCATGCGCTCCGCATCGAGCAGGATCACGGCGCGGTATCCGCCGGCCGCGATGGGTTCGGCGCCGCGGGTCGCGACGACGAGCGCCGAGCGGGAGTCCACCCGTTCGACGGGATGCTCGCCGTCGCTCAGCACCGTGCGGAAGCCGGCGAACTGGCGCTGGAACTGCTCGATCGTGCGCTGGGAACCCATCCCCCGCTGCTCGAGGCGGCGCCCGCCGCAGTTCTCGCAGGCCCAGGACTCGGCGCGCTCGCCGCACCAGCGGCAGGCGCCGCGGCCGGCCGACCGGAAGGCGATCGGGCCGGCGCACGCGCGGCACCTGGCGAGTTCTCCGCAGTCCGCGCACACGGCGATCGGCGCATACCCGGGCGCCGCCACCTGCACCAGCACCGGCCCGAGCCCGAGCGCCGAGCGGATGGCTGCGGCAGCGAACTCGGGCAAGCGCACGCCGATGGCGTCGGGAGCCACGGCGGCATCGGCGTGGACCACCTTGGTCCTGCGCGGCGGCAGCTTCTCTGGGCGCACGTAGCCGATCTCGATGAGCCGCTGCACCTCGGCGCTTCGCGCGTGCGCGACGAAGCAGAGCCCGAGGCTCTGCTGGTCCGCGCGCACGAGCGCGGCGTCACGCGCGTGCACGTAGGGCGCGAGAGGCTCGGCGAGCAGCGGGTCGCCGTCGTCCCAGAGGAATATCGCTCCGAGCCGGTGCGCGGGGGCGTAGACCGCGGATCGGTTGCCCAGGATCACCCGGGGCTCCGCGTCGAGCGCGCGCAGGAAGCCGGCATAGCGTTCGCCGTTCGACTGCCGCGCGTCCACCCGGACCACCCCGGCGTGCCCGAGGGAGGCGAACGTGTCGCGCAGTTGATCCAGGTCTCGGTAGTCGGGTACCGCGACGATCACGCTCCGGCCGGTTTCGAACACGGCGAGCGCGGCCCTGGCGAGCTGGACCGCCCAGCCGCCGACCCACTCGCCCGTGCCGAGCCGCTGGGGTCCGTGCGATGCCGTAACGCACACGCGCCCGCCGTCGCACAGGATCGCGGCGAGCTCATCCTCGGCCTCGGCCGGCTGGAAGCGCTCGGCCTCCGACGGTGCGGGAGACTCCTCGGCCTGGTCGTCGGTGCGCGAGAGGTGCTGCTTCTCGACCCGAACCATGCGCTGCGGAATCGCGAGGCGCAGGATGTCGCCCGCGGATCCGCCGGCCCGATCCGCGACGGCGCGGGCCAGCCGCCAGACCTCGGGGGCGAGCACGGGCACCGGCCCCACGGCCTCGGCAATGGGTTGGAGCTCACCCGTGAAGTCGCTCTGCTCGGCGAAGCCGACGATGTAGCCGTGGCTGTGACGGGACTGCGAGCGGAACGGCACGCGAACCCGCTGCCCGACGCGGAGCTCAGCCGCCAGCGCGTCCGGTACCGCGTAGTCGAAGAGGTGGTCGAGCTGCGGCAGCGCTGAATCGAGGAGCACCTGGGCGACTCTCCGGTCGCCGGGCGCCTCGGCCTCGTACGGCGGCATGCGTTTCACCCAGTCCGTTCGCGGGCTGCAAAGCCTCTCAGATTCCCGCAGCCGCGCGGAGCTCGGCGACCTTGGGCGTGGCCTCCCACGTGAAGTCGGGCAACTCGCGGCCGAAATGGCCGTATGCGCTGGTGGCAGCGTAGATGGGCCGCAGGAGGTCGAGCTCCCGGATGATGGCCAGCGGGCGCAGATCGAACACCTCGCGCACGGCCGTCTCGATGCGTACGAGCGGCACGGTCTCGGTGCCGAAGGTCTCGA
>JAGQTL010000331.1 GCA_020439035.1 Leucobacter sp.
GGCTGCGGCCCGAGGATGCCCATCTCTGGATGTCTGCCGCCAAGCCCACAGCCAGCCTCGTCATCGACCAGCTGATCAGCGAAGGCAAGATCGACGAGAACGCCCCCATCACGACATACATGACCGATTTCCAGGGCACCCCCTGGGACGGCGTGACGGTGAAGGACGTGATGGATATGGCGACGGGCATGGACCTCGAGGATACCAGCGAGTCCCGTTTCGACCCCGACAATATCGCGCGGCGGGTCTACGAGTCGGAGTTCGGCTTCCCGAACGAGACACGGGGTGTCGAGAACCTCCGCGATGTGCTCAGAAGCACGCCCAAGCTCGAAGAGCCCGGCCAGGCCTTCCGTTACTCGTCCGGACTGACGCAAATGCTGGTGTTCCTGGCCGAAGACGTGGAGGGCGAGCGCTGGCATCAGATCTTTGATCGCCGGGTGTGGTCCAAGGTCGGGGCCGACGGAGCGCTCCAACTGCACATGACGCCTGATGGCATCGTGGCGGCGCACGGGCTGGTCTCCAGCAACCTGCGCGACTTCGCGCGCTTCGGCATGCTCTACACGCCGAGCTGGGACAAGATCGCCACCGAGCAGGTGGTCTCGGACGAGATCCTCGAGCGGATCCGCAACGAGGTGCGGTCCAACGACTTCGTCATGGCCGGCTTCGATGGCGCCGTTTTCGTCGATTACCTCGGTTCGGACGACTTCATCGCCAACAGCCGCCAGTGGGACGTCGTCTGGCCTGACGGTGATATGTGGAAAGGCGGTCTGATGACTCAGGGCCTCTATGTCTCCCCGTCGCGCGATCTCGTCATCGTCTACTTCAACGTGAACAACGACGACCACTCCGGCCACCGATTTGCCCGTTCGATCGCGACATCGGGTCTGTTCGACGAGTAGGACGCAAATCCTTTCGGCGGCCCGGAGAGGATTCGGGCGCGCCGGAAGGCGCCCAGAACACTGCACGCGGGAAATACTAAGACATGTCTTCCCATCCCTAAGATGCACGAGCGACTGAGCGGACCGAAGTGGTCTTGGCTCGTGGCTAAACAAGAGACCGATGATGAGATCGAATATCGGGCGATGCCAAATGCGCTACTACACTGATATGGGCCGCGCTGGCCGCCTGCGCGCTCGCCCTGCCGCAGCCGGTCTCTGCACAGGAGGGACTGTCCACGGCTGACACGCCGCTCAGTCGCGTCAAGGAGATCCAGATTTCTTTTCCCAACCGGAAAAAATGGTGACTTTCCAGTTCGCCAGCCCGGAAACGCACTACGCCTGGCAGCACGTGTCGCAGTTCTATCCGACCGCCCACTCCGCGCGCGCCGGCATGCCGACGGTCCTCGAGACGGAAGTCGACGGCTCGATTGGCGGCATTTCGTTCTCCGGAAAGGACGGCATCGTGCGCACGGTTTCCGAGCATTTCGAGGCGATGCCCTTGGATGCGGTGCTGGTGATGAAGGACGGCAAGATCGTCTACGAGCGATACAAGACCATGACGCCGGACACCGCCCACATCACATTCTCCTCCAGCAAGGTCTTCAGCTCCACGATCCTCGCACTCTTGGAGGAGGAGGGGAAGGTCGACCTGTCGAAGCCGGTCACCGACTATGTCGAGGAACTGAAGGGATCGGTCTGGGACACGGTCACCGTCCGCGAGACAGCCGACATGCAGACCGGCCTGAACGGCACCGAGCATGACGAGCCGAATCCCGACAGCCGGACCAACCCGCAGCAGGTCTGGTATCGCTGGGCCGCAACGCTCAGCATTTTCCCCAACCAGGGCGAGGACGACACCTTTGCCGTCCTTCGGGCGATGGAGCGGAACAAGCCCGGTGGCGAGGTCTTCGAGTACAACTCGATCAACACCTGGCTCTTGGCCCGGATCGCCGAGGCCATCGAGGATCGTCCCTTCGCCGAGATCTTCACCGACCGAATCTGGAACAAGATCGGGGCCAACCATGACGGCACCTTCATCATGTCGCCGAACGGCTACGCCCTCGCTTTCGGCATGACCAGCATCACCCTGCGCGACTTCGCCCGCTTCGGGGCAATGTTCACCCCGAGCGCTGAGACGGTGACCGGGTCCAAGGTGATCAGCGACGAGATTCTTGACCGCATCCAGACATCCGGCAACCCGGATGCCTATCCCGACGGCTATGTCGGCGAGGTGATGTCTCCGAAATTCGCGGATGCCGCGGGCGAGATCTCCAACGCCTACATGAGGGACGCGATCCTGCCGGATGGCGGCCTGTTCAAGGGCGGAGTCGGCGGGCAGGGTCTCTACGTGTCGCCCTCGCGGGACCTGATCGCGGTACGATTCCCGACCGGTGACGGGAGCGAATGGAACGAGGCGATGGCCCGCGCAATCGCGCTTCATTATCGGTGATGCAGTCGACGAGCGAGCGCAGA
>JAGQTL010000332.1 GCA_020439035.1 Leucobacter sp.
CACGCTCTACGTGCTCGACGAGCCGACGACGGGCCTGCACTTCGCGGACGTCGAGCGGCTCCTCGCGGTGCTCCAGACGCTGGTCGACGCGGGCAACACGGTGCTCGTGATCGAGCATAACCTCGACGTCATCAAGTGCGCCGATTGGGTCATCGACCTCGGCCCCGAGGGCGGCGCGGGCGGCGGCACGGTCGTCGCGACCGGCACCCCCGAGCAGATCGCGAAGAACCCCGAGAGCCACACCGGCGTGTTCCTGCGCGAGATGTTCGACGCGACCTCGACGGAACAGGGCCGCCGGAAGGCCGGCTGACGTGGTCGGCTACGTCGAGGGCCGCACGGCGGGCGGCACCGGAGCGGACGGCCGCGCCTCCGCGGGGATGACCGGCCGGGTCGGGCGCCCCGAGGGTGCGCGCGAGGATTGGCGCCCGAAGGCGGGCGAGATCCCGACGGCTCCGGGGGTGTACCGCTTCCTCGACCGCACCGGGCGCGTGCTCTACGTGGGCAAGGCGATCAACCTGCGCCAGCGGCTGTCGAACTACTTCCAGCCGCTGCGCGCGCTGCACGAGCGCACCCGCCACATGGTGCTCTCGGCGAGCGCCGTCGACTGGACGATCGTCGGCTCCGACTTCGAGGCCCTCCAGCTCGAGTACAGCTGGATCAAGGAGTACGCCCCGCCCTACAACGTCAAGTTCCGCGACGACAAGACCTACCCGTACCTGGCGATCACCCTCGCCGACGAGGCGCCGCGCGTCATGGTCACGCGCAACCACCGCATCCCCGGAGCCCGCTACTTCGGCCCGTACCCGAAGATCTGGGCGGTGCGCGAGACCATCGAGCTGATGACGAAGGCGTTCCCGATCCGCACCTGCTCCGACTCGAGCTACAAGCGCGCCATGCAGTCGGGGCGCGCGTGCTTCCCCGGGCAGATCGGCCGCTGCGGCGGCCCGTGCTCCCAGCGGGTCACGATCGAGGAGCACCGCCGGATCGTCGACGACTTCGTGCAGTTCATGGCGAGCCACGACCGCGGCGTCATCGCGCGGCTCGAGCGCGAGATGCGCGACGCGGCCGCCCAGCAGCGCTACGAGACCGCCGCGCAGTTGCGCGACCGCATCCGTGCGCTCGAGAACGTGCTCGAGAAGAGCGCCGTGGTGCTCTCCGACGGGGTCGACACCGACGTCTTCGGCATCGAGCACGACGAGCTCGCCGCCGCCGTGCAGCAGTTCGTGGTGCGCGGCGGGCGGGTGCGCGGCGTGCGCTCGTGGATCGTCGACACCGAGCTCGACGTGCCCCTCGGCGAACTCGTCGAGTCGGTGCTCGAGACCGCCTACGAGACCGAGCCGCCCCCGCGCGAGATCGTGGTGCCGGCGATCCCCGACGACGCTCCGGCGCTCGAGCAGTGGCTCGCGGGGCGCCGCGAGCGCGGGTCGGTCGCGCTGCGCGTCGCGCGGCGCGGCGAGAAGGCCGCGGTGCTCGAGACCGCGACGCTCAACGCGAAACAGGCGCTCGCGCTGCACAAGACCCGCCGCAGCGCCGACTACGTCGCGCGCACCCAGGCGCTCACCGATCTGCAGGAGGGCCTCGAACTCGACGAGGCGCCGCTGCGCATCGAGTGCTACGACGT
>JAGQTL010000059.1 GCA_020439035.1 Leucobacter sp.
CCTGCGGGGTGCCGTGGTAGGCGACCGAGCGCGAGATCACCTTGTGCTTCATCGGCTTGCCCTTGATCTTCCAGAAGTGCTTCGCCAGCTTGAAGGCCGACTCGACGGCCTCGCCGCCGCCGGTCGTGAAGAACACCTTGTTCATCTCGCCAGGGGCGTAGGAGGAGAGGCGCTCGGAGAGCTCGATGGCCGCCGGGTGCGCGTAGGACCAGATCGGCATGAAGTCGAGCTGCTTCATCTGGCGGGCCGCGGCGTCGACGATGCGCTGGCGCCCGTGGCCGGCGTTGACCACGAACAGGCCGGCGAGGCCGTCGATGTACTGCTTGCCGGCGGCATCGTAGATGTGATGCCCCTCGGCGCGCGTGATGACGGGGATGCCGTCATTGAGCACCTTGCGGTTGGTGAAGTGCGGCCACATGTGCTTCCGGGCCGAAGCCTGGAGGGCAGCGGTGTCGACCGCGGCGGTTGGATCGAAGGACATGGTTATCTCGTTCCCCAGTCGTATTTCTGTTTGTTGAGTTGCAGGTAAAGAAATGTCTCGGTCGACAGCACGCCATCGATCTGGCGAATCGTCTGATTCAGCAGCTCGATGAGCGCGTCGTCGTCTTCGCAGACGACCTCGGCGAGGATGTCGAAGGACCCCGCGCTGAGCACGACGTAGTCGACTTCGGGAATCTCGCTGAGCCTGTCGGCGACGACCCGAGTGTCGCCCGAGACGCGGATGCCGAGCATGGCCTGTCGGCGGAAGCCGAGGCGCATCGGGTCGGTGACGGCAACGATCTGCAGCACCCCGGCATCGGTGAGCTTTTGCACGCGCTGGCGCACGGCGGCCTCGCTCAGGCCGACCGCCTTGCCGATCTCGGCGTACGAGCGGCGTCCGTCGAGCTGCAGCTGCTCGATGATCGCCTTCGACGTCGCATCGAGCGTCGGCGTGGTGCGTATGGTGCTCACGCTTCCGATACTGACAGCACAATGAGGAAAAAGCAAAGGAATCCGTAGATTCAACCGAATGATCGTGATGATATACCCCGGATTGCTCGGGTGGTGCGCGGATTTCGGATCGGGGAATCGCACATCGAGGCCCGCAAGAGAATGCGCGGAAGTCGCAGTGAAACCCGGGTAGCGGCAACGAAAACCGAAGCGGATATCTCGAATGTATAACGGTTCCGCGCGAAACCTCCGAAATGCGAAGCGTCGCTGTTGGCACCCGGTGTCCGCGTGGGCCATACTCTTAGAGACCGGCCCGGCGATGATGCCAAAGTGCGACTCGTTCGGCGCTGCAAGTTCAAGGAAACGAAACAAGGAGTCTCTCGTGGCACACGGCCTTCCCGAAGATCCCATGGTCCGCAACATCGTGGACATGATCCGCAAGCAGCAGTTCAACCGCCGGCAGCTGCTCCGTGGCGCGGGCGTCGCGGGCGCCGGCATCGGGGCCATGGGCCTCGCCTCCTGCGCGACCAACGGCGGCGGCAGCGGTGGCGGCGGCTCCGACAAGAAGGTCGTCTGGGGCAACTGGACCTACTACCTCGATTTCAACGAGGACACCGGTTCGTGGGACTCGCTCGACAACTTCACCGCAGAGACCGGCATCAAGGTCGACTACATCGAAGACATCGACGACAACAACACGTTCTACGGCAAGATCAAGGATCAGCTCGCGCTCGATCAGTACACGGGCTATGACGTGATCACGTTCACCGACTGGATGAACGCCCGTCTCGTGCAGGCCGAGCAGGTGCAGGCCTTCGACTACGCGAACCTGCCGAACGTCACCGCGAACCTGGTGGACGCGCAGTGGGACGCCCTCGATGTCGATCCGGGCCGCAAGATGACGATCCCGTGGCAGCTGCCCGCATCGGGCTGGGTGTGGAACACCGAGGCGGTGCCGCAGGGCATCAAGACCCTCGAGGACTTCATGCGCCCTGAGCTCAAGGGCAAGGTGGGCGTGCTCACCGAGCTGCGCGACACCATGGGCATGATCCTCGCGGGCCTCGGGTACGATCCGGCCGGCGACTGGGGCGACAAGGAGTGGGGCGAGGCCATCCAGTGGCTCGACGACGGCCTGCAGAGCGGCCAGATCAAGAACGTCAAGGGCAACTCCTACACGCAGGATCTCGAGCGCGGCGACACGCTCGCGGCGATGGCGTGGACCGGTGACGTGATCATGATGAACACCGAATCGCCCGATGGCCCCCAGTGGACCATGGAGGTGCCGCAGTCCGGCGGCATGATCGCGGCCGACTCGTTCACGGTGCCCAACGGCACCTCCGCCGGGGCGAAGGCCCTCGTCGAGGAGATGATCAACTACTACTACGACCCGGTCGTCATGGCCGCCGTCGCCGACTACGTGACCTTCGTGCCGCCGGTCAAGGGCACGCAGGAGGCCATGAAGGACGTGAACCCCGACAACGCCGACAACCCGCTCATCTTCCCGAGCGAAGAGGACTGGACGCGTCTCCACAGCTTCCGCACCCTGAGCCCGGAAGAGGACAAGAAGTACTCGGCCGAGTTCCAGAAGGTGCTGGGGTTGTAGCGGATGAACGAGCAGGTTTCCTTCGCGGAGGCGGGTGCCGACCTCGAACTGGTCGGCATCCAGAAGCGCTTCCCCGGCTTCACGGCCATCGAGCACATCGATCTGAAGATCCCGGCCGGGTCCTTCTTCGCGCTGCTCGGGCCGTCGGGTTGCGGTAAGACGACGACCCTGCGCCTGGTCGCGGGGCTCGAGGATCCGAGTGAGGGCTCGATCCTCATCGGCGGCGAGGACGTGACGGGGCTCAAGCCCCACAAGCGCCCCGTCAACACGGTGTTCCAGTCGTACGCGCTGTTCCCGCACATGTCGATCCTCGAGAACGTGGCCTTCGGCCTCCGTCGCCGCAAGATCGGCAGCCCGCTCCAGAAGGCGCGCGAGGCCCTGCAGCTCGTCGAGCTCGATCACGTGGCGGATCGCAAGCCCGCGCAGCTCTCGGGCGGCCAGCAGCAGCGCGTTGCCCTCGCGCGCGCGGTGGTGAACCGGCCGGCGCTGCTGCTGCTCGACGAGCCGCTCGGCGCGCTCGACCTGAA